>CALXZI010000005.1 GCA_944393205.1 uncultured Alphaproteobacteria bacterium
CTTTGTGTTTCTTTCCCTCATATTTTCCTCCCAATACAACAACACCTTCTTTTTTTATGGAATTATGGCCCGTTTTTTTTTTTGCAATTTTAAAGAGTCTCGTGGGGATAAGTTACCGCCTTAAGGTTGTGTGCTTAAAAATCAGACTTCAATCATTATATGCAAAAAACTGAAATTAAACAAATTGAATAAAAACAATTTGACTTTAGACAAAAAATATCGTATTTTATAGGCAAACCTTAAATTATTAAGATATGGAAATTGACTACGACAGAATCGCTCTGATATCTGGGATATCCAAGAGCGAGCTCAAAGAATTGAGCTGGAAAGAAATTGTTAATGAGATCCTCTTACCCCGTATGGCAGGTCTGCCGGAAACACGGCAGCGCATCGGCGACAGCTTTATGTCGTTTATGGCTTATAACGCCAAAGAATGCGTTTTCCTTGATAAGGAGCTGGCAATGGTTCTTCTGGAAATTGCCATGCAACGCCTTTCCAACGGCGCCGTGTTACACGAGCCCACCAGCTGGGAAACACTCCCCGAGGCGTATAAAATGTACTCCTCCAAATGGGATGAACCTGGCATCATGAGTGAAGGATGCTACAAGTTCATCAATCAGGCGTTGCCGCTGTGTCTGCGTTATGATGAGACGCGCGAGCACGCCTTGAAGATCTTCTTTGGCTTAATAAGCCATCTGGACGAAAAAGGGAATATAGATGTAAATTATCTGTTTCCCAGTCCTCTGCGAAAGATGGCCGGCAGTTTATACTGTTTCGCCAAAAGCCAAATAGAAGGACGAGACGGCGCAAGTTTTGAAGAAATCTTCAATAATTACGCCCGTCCCGGACAATGGGAAAAACATAAGATTTGGTTTGCCGATAACGGGGACCAAATCAATTGGAAAAAGTTTTTCCAAGCCATTCGGGTGAAAGGACTTTTGAGAAAATATCGGATAAAAAAAGAGATATTTTCTTAAGACTTAAAAAAGCGGCTTAATTTTTAGGCCGCTTTTTTATTTACATTTTATAATAAGTATTTATAAACCGCACACAATCGCCAAACCGCAAGCCATAATCGTGCCACCGGCAAGTTCGTGCGCGTAAGGCTGCAGTTTTTGCAGGCGCATTGCTTTTATACCCAGCATGCCGACTGTGACCATAACCATCATCGTGGCAATCGTGGCAAATGAAAACAGTAAAGTCGTGCTGACAACCACCGTGCCGCCCATCACGCTGGAGGCTGTCAATATCGGCAGCAGTGCCTCGCACGGTCCTAAAACAAAAATGATGAACAGCACCCAAACACTGATATTCTTGTCGTTATCACTTTTAATCAATTCATGATGATATTCATGACCGTATTTATGGCGGAGGCGGTGCCAAACCGCCCAAAGCAGATAGGCGCCGCCCAAGCCAATCATGGCGTAAGCGGCCAAATCCGCCCGATTGTTTTCAATCCAGTTAAACTTGGTTTCCGTCAACCAATGCGAAAAATACACAAACAACAAAGCTATCAACAAAGCACTGACAATATGGCCGATGCCGCAAACAAAAGTCCAGAATAACGTTTTTTTCAAACCATAATTTCGGCTCTTGGCAATGGCAATAAACGGCAGATAATGATCCGGACCGGTGACGGTATGGACAACTGCCGTGATAAAAGCGGTGAGAAGTAATGCTGATACCGTCAATTGCGTCGCACTGTCAATACCTGCTGCTTGAGCCGCGTTTGCCATGGTCAAGCTTCCGCACAAAAAAACGGTGGCAAGTGTTGCGGTTAAAACTTTATTTTTCAAATTCAGCATTATTTTCTCCATTTTTGTTGGTGGTTAAGCGTTCATCCTGACTGCCGGAGCGAAAACCTTGCAAATCCAGCGTGACGCGTGCAAAGCCGATGCTCTTCAAATTTGTAACGAGTTCTTCCCTTTTCGGCAGCAAAAGTGCAAAATCTGCCGCGTCAATTTCTATCCGCGCCGTGTTATTATCCGCGCGCAATCTCAAATTGCGAATCTGCGGGCAAGCTTTTTTGATAATCTCTTCACCTGCCGCAACTTGCGAAATTTTTTCAGGCTCAAGCGTCGTATTATAGGCAAAACGCGTTGCCATGCAAGGCACCGAAGGTTTATTTGCCGTGTCAAGGCCGAGTTTTTTTGACATTTCCCGCACGGCGGCTTTGTTTATCCCCAGCGTTGCCAGAGGCGAAACAACGTCCAACTCCTTTAAGGCTTTAAGTCCGGGGCGGTAAGTTTTAAGATCATCTGCGTTGGTACCGTCAAGCAAATATTTTATACCGGCCGCATCGGCATTTTTCCGAAACAGCAAAAAAATATTTTTTTTGCACCAGTAACATCTATCCGGTCGGTTGAGCCGCACTTGTTCAATCTCCAGCGGATTGAAACGCAAAACCTCATACGGCACGCCGCTTTGTTGTAATTTTTGTTCCGCCGCTCTGATTTCTGCAGGATCTTGCAAAACAGTGACGGCGGTTAAAACTTTTAAATTAAACGGCGCTTGTTGATACACTTTTTGCAACACTGCCAGCAGCAAGGCGCTGTCAACCCCGCCGGAAAAAGCCAGAGCAACACCAGCAGCCGAAAGTTCTTTTAAATATGCCTCAAGCTTTGTCAGCATTTATTTTTCTTCCGCCGCTAGACGGCAGGCTTGTTGATAAAGCTCGCGGAAAGGTTCGCCAGTTGTATCGGACAAGGCCTTGATGCTTTCATATTCCGGATAATACCGCACAATGTCTTTGTAGGCGCATTTTTTTACTTTAACCTCTTGTTCGCGGATAAAAACCGACACAATCTCACGCGCCATGCAAGTGCGTTCCACAACGTATTTCCGCAAACCGATGGTTGAGGTGTGGCGGAAAATTGCGTCTTCAATCCGCGGCAAATCCGCCGCCGCGGCAACCACGCGCAATATATACGCCGGACGGTTCTTTTTCATGTAGCAGGTTTCAAAATGAACATCTTTGGCGCCGACAGCGAACAATTTTTCCATAGCCAAGCCCATTTCTTCAGGCGTAGAATCGTCAATATTGCATTCCGCCACATAAATTTTTTCGGCTTCCGATTCATTATTTGGGCGTGCCGCATCTTCCAAAATCATGGCGCGCAGAAAATTAGCCCTGCCGAAATCGCGCTTGCCCAAACCAACGCCGATTTTTAAGATTTTATAATTATCCGGCAGACGGTCGCTCGTTTTGACAGCGGCGGCGATAGCAATGCCGGTCGGGGTGACCATCTCACTTTTAGCATGACCGGCGCGCAAGGCAATGCCGTGTGCGCTTGCAATGTTTGCCACCGCCGGCACCGGAATCGGCAGTTGCCCGTGTTGGCACATGACGAATCCCTCCCCTTCGTTCAAGCCGGTAACAATAACGTCTTTGATGTCTAAATCATCAAGCAAAACCGCCGCCGAAACAATGTCTATGATAGAATCTACGGCGCCGACCTCATGAAAATGGACTTCTTCAATGCCGCAGCCGTGGGCTTTGGCTTCAGCCTCCGCCACAATATGAAAAATCTTTTTAGCCAGATTTTTAGCGTTTTCAGTCATTGTGCCGCGGTCTATAATTTCGTAAACATCTTTTAAATGGCGGTGTTCGTGGTGATGGTAATGCTCGTGTTCATGCCCATGGTAATGTGCGTGTTCATGCTCGTGATGATGTTCCGGCATATAGGCGCTTTCCCGCATCGGCATCGTGTCATGCAGGCGGACGGCAAAATCACATCCGGCGATGCTGTATGAGTTTTTGCGGCTGATAACATAATCATAACCCTCAAGCGGCAAGCTTTGCAGCACGGCGTCTAGTTTTTGCCGATTGCCTCCCAAATCCAAAAGGGCGGCTACCGTCATATCGCCGCTGATACCGCAGGAACCTTCCAAATATAAATATTTAGTCATGTTTTCTTTCCAACATCCGTAAAATCCGGCAAGCCAAAACGCCGGCGCCGAATCCGTTGTCAATGTTGACCACCGAAATGCCCTCGGCACAAGAATTCAGCATCGTCAAAAGCGGCGACAACCCATTAAAAGACGCGCCGTAGCCGACCGAAGTGGGGACTGAAATCACCGGCGCTTCCACCAGACCGGCAAGCACCGTGCTTAAAGCGCCTTCCATGCCGGCAACGGCGATAATCACATCGGCTTTACGAATATCTTCAACCTTAGCCAACAAACGATGAATGCCGGTCACGCCGACATCAAAATGCCTATCCACCGTCGCACCAAAAAATTCTGCCACTTGCGCGGCTTCTTCCGCCACCGGCAAATCCGCCGTGCCGCCGGTGCAAACAGCTACCCTGCCCGGCAACTTATGCATCGGAGCAGCAGTCAGTTTGATAATGCGCGAGGTGGGGTCATATTCAAGCGGCAAGCCTTTGTCTTTGACATAGGCAAATTGTTCAACCGTGCAGCGTGTGCCTAAAACGGCAATGTTTTTTTCGTGAAATGAGCGCAGAATCCTTAAAAGCTGCTCATTGGTCTTGCCAGGGCAATAAATCGTTTCTGCCATGCCGGTGCGGTTTTGCCGCGTGGTGTCCAGTTTGGCAAAGCCGATATCATCAAATTTGTTTTCCATTTTTTCCTCCGCCGGATGTCGCAACCGGACATAACTTATGCTTCAAAAGTTTTGGCAACCTCTTTGAGCCACTTGGTAATTTCAATGTGTTGCGGACAATGTTTTTCACACTGTTTACAGCCGATGCAGGCCGAAGCCTTGCCGTGTTTTTTGGTCAGATTATCATAATACATTTTTTGCGCCGTAAACGGTTTGCCGCCTTTTTCCTGCTTTTCGGCGTTATAAAGCGCAAAATATTCCGGAATGGCAATTTTCATCGGGCACCACTCCACGCAATACTGGCAAGCGGTGCAAGGAATGGTTATCTCGGAATGCAGTGTCTTGACCGCTTCTTCAATCACTTTCTTTTCTTGCGTATTCAGCGGTTTAAAGTTTTGCATATAGCTTGTGTTGTCTTCCACTTGTTCCAAAGTGCTCATGCCGCTTAAAACTTTCATGACGCCTTCAAGGCTTGCCGCATAACGCACCGCCCACGAAGCCACCGACATATTCGGCTCGGCATCCTTAAATATTTTTTCCACCGGCGGCGGAACTTGCGCCAATGTGCCGCCTTTGACCGGCTCCATCACAATCACCGGTTTGTTATATTTTTGAGCAACCTCATAGCACTTGCGCGACTGGATGCTCTTGTTGTCCCAGTCAATGTAGTTTATTTGCAACTGCACAAATTCCACTTCCGGATGTTCTTTTAAGACTTCTTCCAAAAGTTCCGGTCCGTCATGAAAAGAAAAGCCGATGTGTTTGACTTTGCCTTCTTTTTTCTTATCGGATATAAATTTGAAACTGTCAAACTTACGGACGTTGTCTATGGTCTTGGCATTGATATTATGCACCAGATAATAGTCAAAATATTCCAGACCGGTTTTTTCCAACTGCTTATTGAAGACTTCTTCCTGTTCCGCGGCGCTGTTTATTGACCCGACCGGCAGTTTGCTTGCCACCACGAATTTATCGCGCGGGTAACGTTTGACCAGCGACTCTCTTAACGCAATCTCGCTTTCATGACCCATGTACATCCATGCGGTATCAAAATATGTAAAGCCGCGCTCCAAAAACAAATCCACCATTTTGTTTAAGGTATCATAATCAATAGATGTTTGATCTTGCGGGTCTTTTAACGGCAGACGCATAAAGCCGAACCCGAGCTTGTCGGCCGGATTGACTTGAGATTTGACCGCTTCGGAAACGGCAACCGTTTCCGCCAGCGTTAATTTAGGCAGCGCCGATAACGCAAACACCGCCAGCGAGCTCATTAAAAAATCGCGTCTGTTCATGATAAAAATCTCCTTTTGGTTTTAAGATACGTTCATCATAAAAGTTGGAGTGTGCTTTAAGTCAAGATTTTTTTATGTACCCTGTGTGCTTTTTTTGCTTTTTTGCACGCTTTGTACGACAGCGGGCGGCATATAAGCCGGCTTCAAACAGCAGATATGTCGGGGTTGCCAACATCAACTGGCTTACCACATCCGGCGGGGTTAACAAGGCGGCAAGAATCAAAATGCCGACAATAATATACGGGCGTTTGCTTTTGATGGTTTCATACGAAACAATGTCGGCGCGTATCAGCGAATAAGTAATGAGCGGAAACTGAAACATCAGCCCGAACACAACCGATAGCCACAAAGCAAGGGTTACGATGTTTGAGATGCCAAACACCGCCTTGATATTGTCGGTGGCAAAACTGATGCCGAAATTTATCAGCATCGGTAAAATAAAAAACAAACAAAATAAAACACCGATAATAAACAACCCGCTTGAAACAAGAACGATTGATTTGACAAATCGGCGCTCGTGTTCATAAAGCCCCGGCAAGACAAAATTCCAGATTTGTTTGGCAATGTAGGGAAAGCAAACGAGAATATCCAAAACCACCGCGGTTTTTATCTGCAAAATAAAAACTTCCATCGGCGAAAAATAATTAAGCGTCACATCGTTGTCACGAATCATGACGGCAATCAGGGCGTCCAAAAACCACGGTGTCAACAAAAACACCGGCACAAGCCCCACCGCCAAAGCCAGCAGACTTTTGAGCAGCATGGCGCGCAACGCCTCCAGATGAGCAATCAGGCTTTCGTCTTTATCTTCCATGAGCGGAGCCGATTGATTTTATTGTTTTTTATCTTTGTTTTCTTCGTCTTTGACGACTTGTTCAACCGTGTCTTTCAAGTCTTTTGCCTCGTTTTGCAAAAGCTCTTTGGCTTTTTTGTATTCATACTGCGCCTTGCCCAAGGCTTTAGCCAATTCGGGAATCCGTTTGCCGCCGAAAAGCAGTAAAACCACAACCAAAATCAGGGCAATTTCTGTTAAACCTAATGACATTTTTGTTCTCCTTATCCTAAAATCTTTTGTTTTTCCACCGGAAGCATCGTGATGGCTTTGACCGGACAAACACTTTGGCAAGCGCCGCAGCCGATGCACTCGTCCGCGCTGATTTGCGGGTAAGCACCGTCTGCTTTACGGATAATCTGCCGCGGACATTCCCGCACGCAGAGGCCGCATTTGACGCAGATGTTTTCATCAACCACCGCAAGCGCTATTTGAGTTTTTTGCTTTTGTTCCAGCGTTATTTTTTTGATGGCGCCGGAAGGGCAGACCACACTGCATTTATGGCAGTTATAGTCGCAAAAATTATCGCCGTAGTCAATATGCACGGTCAGATAATCCTCATTTGCTTTTTTGATGATTTTCATCGGACAGTTTTGCACGCACAAATTGCAGTTCAAGCAACGGTTGGCAAAATCATCGGCATTGTCCGCACCGGCGGGTAAAATCGCTTTTTTTAATTTGCCGACGGCAGCGCGGGCAAAATCCATACCGCCGCGGATTGTGGCGGCAACAAATGCGGCAAATGCCGTACTGACAAGCAAACGGCGGCGCGCCGGACTAAACGGTATGATTTTTGCCGGTTTTATGCCGTAATGCAGACTATCTTTGCGGCACTGGTTTAAGCATTTGAAACATTTGATGCAGGTTTCATTATCAACCGTTTTGTTTTTGAAATCTATGCTGCCGGTCGGGCATTTGCGCGCACACAGCCCGCAGGATATGCATTTGTCGTTTTCAATATAAATTTTATTTAAGGCGATTTTGGAAAGCAACCCCAAGACAACCCCGACCGGACAAATGTTGGTGCAAAAAAAGCGCCCTTTAAACCATACCAATATCAGCACCAAAACAACCGCCGTCAAACCTATCCATGCGCCGGACGCTGCCGCGCCGAACAAAGTGTACGGATCCAGCCAGCGTGCCGCCAACACCGTGCCGCCGGCTAAAAACCCGAACGTTACCACCGCCAGAAAATATTTAAAAGGCAAATTTTTTTGCACACCGGTTTTGCGGCGAAAGACCGTCATAAACAATTCCTGCAAAAGACCGAACGGACACAGGGTTGAACAATAAAAACGTCCGAAAAGCAACGTTAATGCCAGAAGAAGGCAGAGCAAGATAACGGCAGCAACCGAAAAATCCACCGCGACGCGCTGCAAAAGCGCCGTAAATTGAACATCAAAAATCCGCACGGGATAAAAAACGCCGGCAAATGCTAAAACACTCATAACGCCGATGACAAGCGCCAAAACCGCACGACCGTAATATAAAATTTTTTTCTTCATGCTTTGTTTCCGTTTTTGAATAATTGCACTTTGTTTAATCTAATGTTGAAAGCGGGTTTTAAGTCAAGAAATAATTTTTTAAAAAAGTTAAAAAAAACACTTGACTTTGAGTTAACTCTAAATGTTATGTTGAATGAGATGAGGTTTCCATCGGTTTTGACATGAGGAGGAAATTATGAGCCAAACCAAGACTTTTTATTATAAATTCAACCCCATTAACGTGTGGATGATTTTTAACGCCGTGTTATTTATTATGATTTTGCATTGCTGCATCGTGTGTCCGTGCCTTTTGTTTTGGTGGCAGACGCAAGTGATTATCGGCGTGTTCATCTTTTCAACCTTGGCATGGGGTTATAAATATGTTTTGAAACACAAAATGGCGGTGATTGACGATGAAGGCATCACAATTGACCATTGCAACAAACTGCCGTGGAAAGATGTGGAGAACGCCGAGGAAAAAACCATCCGCTGTTGGTTTAAGAAATATGACGTCATTGTCTTAAACCCTAAAAAAGGCATTGATTACAAGTATAATTTTTTACAAAGACATAATTGCGGGTTTACGGCATTTTCCATTCCATTGTATCCTATTGTTCGTAAAGAAGATATCAAAGAAATCCGCGATATTTTGAGCAAAAAAGTTAAGTTCAAAAAAGCCTGATAACAAATGAAAGGTTAAGTTTATGAAACGCAGAGATTTTTTTAAAATGTCAGCCGGCGCGGTTGCCGCCGGTCTGCTGGGCGGCGGAATTTATAAAACTTTTGCCGCATCACAAAAAGAAAAAGCCAAGGTTTATTACTCAAAAGAAATTACACCGGAAAAATTGAAAGAACTTTATCACAAGGTCAATCAGGACATCAGCGGCAAAGTTGCCATCAAACTGCACACCGGCGAAGCCAACGGCCCTAACCTGCTGCCGCGCGAACTCGCCAAAGCTTTACAAGCCGACATCCCCGACAGCACGATTGTGGAGTGCAACGTGTTGTACGGCAGTTTGCGGCAAAATACGGTCGGACATCGTAAAGTGCTGGAAATCAACGGCTGGACTTTCTGTCCGGTGGATATTATGGACGCAGACGGCGATGTTAATCTGCCGATTGCCGGCGGTAAACACTTAAAAGAAGTGGCGGTCGGCAAGCATATTGAAAATTACGACTCCATGGTGGTTTACACACATTTTAAAGGGCATGCCATGGGCGGTTTCGGCGGTTCTTTGAAAAATATCGCCATCGGTTGCGCTTCCGGCAAGGTCGGCAAAGCCCAATTGCACGGTTCAAACTGGGAAACCGGCAAGAAATTTTTGGAAAGAATGGTGGAAGGCGGCAAAGCAATAACTGACCATTTCGGCAAACATATTACGTATATCAATGTCTTAAAAAATATCTCGGTGGATTGCGACTGCGATGCACACGGCGCCAAACCGACTTGTCCGGATTTGGGCATTTTGGCTTCAACCGATATTTTGGCGATTGATCAGGCCTCCGTTGACTTGGTTTACGCCCTGCCCGAAAAAGACAAACACGACATTGTGGAGCGCATTGAAAGCCGCGAAGGTTTGCATCAGCTGAAGTATATGGACAAGCTCGGCATGGGTAATCGCGATTATGAGCTGATTGAGGTTTAATTAAAAAGCCGAAACAGACTTTAATATTGTCAAACAAGAGGTTGGAATGAAAAAAATGATTATTTGTTTTTTGGCCGCAGCGGTCGTTTTCATCGGCGGGATTGGGCTTTATGCTTTAAGGGAAATCGGAAAAGCGCCGTCCGAGGCTGATTTGAAAGCTTATGAAAAACTTGCGTATTTCAAAAACGGTGAATTTCAAAGCCCGCAAAAAATGGTTTATGATTTTGATAATGTTCGCAACGGACCGGCCGGCTGGCTGCGTTTTTTAACGCGTTCACCTTTCGCGCCGAAGGTGGATTTGCCGCAAGTTAAACTCAACCGCAGCAACTTTCCGGCAAAAGCCGAAGATTTCGCTTTTTATTGGCTGGGACATTCCACCGCTTTGATGGAAGTTGGCGGCGTGCGGTTTTTGTTTGATCCGGTTTTCGGCAACGCCGCGCCGATACCCTTGGCCGTGCCGCGTTACGTTGAGGCGCCGATAAAACGCAGCACGTTGCCGAATATTGATTATGTGGTTATCACGCATAATCATTATGACCACTTGGAACGTGCCAGCGTGCAAGCTTTGAAAAACAAACATTTCATCGTGCCGCTCGGCGTGGGCGCCGCTCTTAAAGGCTGGGGCGTGAAGGCTGAAAACATTACCGAACTGGGCTGGGGCGATGTCTTTAACGCCGATGGTGTTCGGATTGTAGCGGAACCCGCCGTTCATTATTCCAGCAGAGGTTTGGGCGACCGCAACAAAACCCTGTGGAATGCTTATGTTGTTCAGAGCGACGGCAAAAACATCTACTGGAGCGGCGATAGCGGTTACGGCACGCATTTTGCCGAAATGCGGCAAAAATACGGCGCTTTTGATTTGGCTATAATTGAAATTGACGGTTGGAATACCGGTTGGCCGAACACGCATATGTTTCCGGAAGAAATTATCCGTGCCGCGATGGATTTGGGCGCACAAACGATTGTGCCGGTGCATTGGGCGGTGTTTGATTTGGCTTTGCATCCGTGGCACGAATCCATTGACATGGTACTCCATGAAGCACAGAAAAAAAATGTTACGGTATTGACGCCGAAAATGGGTGAAAAACTGGTTTGGGGACAGCAAAAAACCGAAAAATGGTGGTAAACATATAAGCCCCTCAAACATTACATATCTCTCGGAAAGTTTGCTTTTCGGGAGTTTTTTTTGCGGGAAAGTTTTTTTGCAAAATTTTTTGCAGATAGTTTTTTATGGATTTAAAAAAATTATCCGTTATGATGTCTGATAAAAGGAGGAGGCATGTCGGTTTTTGATTATCTTAACACCAATGTCACGGTCAAAATTGACCGGCCGCTACATTCTCTGCACCCCAAACATGGTTTTGTTTATGAACTTAATTACGGCTTTGTGCCGAACACAATTTCCGGTGACGGTGAGGAATTGGATGCCTATGTCCTGGGTGTGGACACGCCGCTTGAAACTTTTTCGGGTCGTTGCATCGGCCTTATCCGCCGCACTGATGATGACGATGACAAGCTTATTATCGCACCAATCGGACAATCCTTTTGCGATGAAGACATTGAGCGGCTGACCGCCTTTCAGGAAAAATGGTTTAAACACATTCTTATCCGCAAAGCACCATCCGTGCATCTGATATGCGGCTTTATGGGCTTCGGGAAAACGACACTTGCCAAAAAATTGGAAAAAGAACTCCCTGCCGTGCGTTTTACGCATGATGAGATTATGCTCCGACGTTTTGGGCGCACACCGGAGAATTTTGCCGCATGTTGTCAAGAAGTTGACGCTTATATTTTACAAGCTGCAGAAACGGCGCTCAAAAACGGGCAAAATGTTATTTTGGATTATGGTTTTTGGCGCAAAGACGACCGAAAAAAATATTATGACTGGGCCAAGGCGCTTACGCCGGACGTGGTGTTTGATATTTTGCAATGCGATTTACAAACAGCCAAAAAGCGCGTGTTGGAACGCACACAAAACAATCCGGACGAACTTTATATTGACGAGGGCTGTTTTAATGACCGGTTAAAAAAGTTTGAGCCTTTTAGCAAGAGCGAAAACCTGCCGGCGCGATTTTATTCAAGTTAAACTTTTTGTGCCTTTGTGTCTTATTTTCAGCCGCAATCCCAGAATGTATATGTAGCAGCGGCGGCCATCCGACACTATTCCGAAAATTTTCTTGTAAAAGGGTAATCTTCCGATTTTGTATAAAAATAAGTTATACATTTTTAAAGGTAAAAATTCTTCGGCTTTATGTAAAAATTCTTTTTTCTCATCGGTTTTTTTGTATTCATAAGCCAGAACGCCGACGGCAAAGCTGTTAAAACTGCCGAGATATTTGTCGGTTATCGGGCATTGCCGTAAAAACGAGCGCAAGGCTGTAAAAACATTGTCGGAATGTTTGCCGCGCGTGGCGCTGATTTGACTGTTGGTGTTTATCCGGTAATAGACCAACGGTTTATCAAGCAATGCAATTTTTGAAGCATAATATAAACTCAATAAAGAAAACGCCACGTCATTACAACTCTTGATATTATCAAACTTTAATTGATGCTTGGCGATAAATTCGCGTTTATAAAGTTTCACGAACGGCGCATTAGCGCAAATATTAAATATGTGTTCCGGAACATCTTCTTTGGCAAAAGTTTCTTTTTTAATATCTCTAACCTGCATCCAAGCATAATCTTCTTCCTTTGCTTTTCCTGTCCGGTTGTCATATAAATAATAACGAAAAACAACCATATCGGCGTCAGTTTCTTTTATTCGGGCAAAAGCCAAAGAAAGCATCTGTTTATCAAAAAAATCATCGGCATCCAGAAAAATCACATATTTACCTTTGGCCGCGGTAAAACCCATATTACGGCTATCGCCCGCGCCGCTGTTTGCTTTATCAATAATTTTTATGCGAGCGTCTTGTTCGGCGTAGTGGCGCAAAAGCGACAATGAATCGTCTTTTGAACCATCGTTAACGCAGATAATCTCTATATTTTTTAAATCCTGTCCTATAAGGCTGTCAAGACATTGCGGCAAATATTGTGCCACATTATAAACCGGAATTACCACAGAAACGGAAGGCATCGTCATAGATTATTTTCCTAAAAAGAAAACTCAAATTTTTATATAAGATAGTATATATTCTCCCAACTTTGTCAACCTTACGTCAGCAACTACAGACAATATTGTTGAGATTGCTCAACCTTGATGGTGGTGCGCATATGAACAAATTTTGCAGCCGAAAAGATAAACGTTGCGATTGCCGTTTGGCATCCGCTCCTTTTTATAAATCCATGACAACAAAATTTTTAACAATCCCAAACAAGTGGTGCGGCCGATAAAAGAAGAAAACGGTCTGTTTTCCTGAACGGAAACACGTGGCAAAGCGTAATTATCATCACCACCATCACACCAACGCCGGCGCTTGTCAGGCAAAGCAATGGCAACAGCCGATTTGTAATATTTACGGGCCAGTTCTTTTATCTCATTATTACATTGCCCGTAAGGATAACTAAAATGTTCCACTTTGCGGCCAATCCATTTTTCAATTTCGGCCTGACTTTCCGAAAGCTCCGCTGTCAACGCGTCCGCATCTTTAATATTGGTTAGAAAAACATGGCTTTTCGCATGCGAACCAATGGTGCATAAATCAGAATCTGCCATTTCTTTTAAATCTTCGGGATGACAAACACAACGGTTAAAATAAGCTCTAAAATCCAGTTGTTTATCCGACAAGATTGATTGCAAAATTTCGCGACCACCTTGTGATGAAGTCTGGCGTCTTTCCGAAAATAAGCGCCATATCCGGCCAAAAGCCTTTTGCTTTTGTTTGGGTGTGGCAATCAGCGTACCCCCCGCTACTTTTAAGAAACTATTATTCCTTAACACATCCATTAGGAGTAGCGCGCCGTCCATTTCCGGTAAAGCACAACGGTCAAAACCATATTTTATCAAATCCGAAGCAACATAAAACACAAACGGAATATGATGTTTCTTGAAAACCGGAAAAGCATATTGATAAACATCCCGAAACCCGTCATCTATGGTCACGACGATGTCTTTTTCTGCAGCTCTTCCCTGATGTTTGTTTTGTAAAAATTCATCCAAAGATACAAAACGATATCCTTTGTCTTGGGCTTTTAAAATTTGTTCTTCCAAAAAATCAGGCGATATGCGCAGACTTTTATCCAACTTAAAAATCAGCGGCTTATCCACGGCCGGCGCCACCCGATGCAGCATCCAGATTATTCCGTTCCGCATGACCAATCCTTTATGTTGAACATATTTTCAACCTGACAAACTTGTTTGCCTTCAAACGTATCGCCCAATTTGAAATTTTCCACCGCCATAATACGTTCCAAACGTGTTTGATATGCCGTTTTGGGAGAATCGTTAAACGAGGAATTTTTATATTTTTTGTGCAGATCTTTGCGCACATAAGCCATATGATGCATTACCACGATTTCACGCGGGAACACCCAAAATTTTTTAGCGCCGCCGATAACTCTGGTCGGATCAGTTATCGCCGGATAAAACGGATTCCGCCTGCCGAGGCATATACCGCGTTTTATTTTGACAATAAAAGAAACATAGCCGTCCACCGGTTCCACAATACGATACGTCGGTTTTTGCACGTAGGCATAGATGCCAACCAATGTGGCGTCGGCTTTTTTGCCGCGGCCGGCAAGATATTCTTTTGCCCGACGCAACTGCGCCGCCTGATAAAACTCATCGGTGTCCATGGATATAAAATGCGTACATTTGCGTTTGGCCGCATATTTTAAACCTAAATTGCGTTTTTGCCTTTCATTATATGAAGCTTTCTTCTTGAGATCCGGTTCATATTTAACAATTTCATCCACCAAGCCTTGTTTTTGCAAATCCGCCAAAAACGCGGCCAAATCCGTTTCAGCCGGATTGCCGAAATTTGAAACATCTTGATAAACGACATTAACATAGTCAACTTCCGAGCGGATGGCGCGAATGGAATCGGCCAGCAATTCCTCACCGTCAAACAAATTGTACGAAACGCCCAGTTTGATTTTTTGTAAGTGCTTTTTGCAACTGAAGATTTTTTTACCGAACAAATAAAATTCCCGTGTGCCATCGGCTTGTTTGTTTTTGAAAAATACGGGCAGCTTGTCCAGCTTTTGAATTTTTTTATCATATTGCCGCACTTGTTGATAATCTATCAGCGTTTCGGCTTGGTGAACAATCTCATACAACTTGTTCTTTTCTTCATTCGTCAGGCTGTTGTCAAATTTGATTTTCCGATAAAAATGCTGCAAATCGGAAATTTCTTCAGCCATATGACGCCAGTATGATTTTTGCCGATAAATTTCAAAGCAGTCCTTAAAACTTAAAACAGCGCCGAGGTATTTTTCATAATTCCACGAAACTTTTTTATAAGAACGGCGATACAAATAAGAAACAATCGGCACCATATAGAACCTGCCGGCAACCGACATCGCTTTAGCCAGAAAAACCGGATCCTGCCGGCGGCGGTACGGAGGAAAATCAGCGCCGGATTTTTTAAGAAAATCCGCCCGATATATAAACCTCGGAAAACCGGCAATAAACTTGTATGAAGCAAAATCCGCGAATCCTTCTGTTTTAAAAACATCTGTCGCGCCCCAATAAACCGGCGTTTCGCCCGGCTTAAACATTTGCATATTTCCGCCGCAAATCAACGCTTCGTTTTCTTCGGCTTTGGCATAAAGTGCGGCCAAAACATTTGCATCGGGATATAAATCATCCGGATCCATAAACGCGATATATTTTCCGCGCGCCTGTTTCATGGCTGCGTTGCGAGCCGGACCGGAACCTTGATTGGTTTGAAAGAAAATTGTCTTGACGCGGACATCTCCGGCGGCATATTTTTTAAGCATTTCCGCCGTCGTATCAGTGGAACAATCATCCACGCAAATCACTTCAATTTCTTGCAAAGTCTGCGTCAAAACAGAATTAAGGCATTCTTCAAGATAATTTTCCGTATTGTAACATGGAACAATGACGCTGATTTTATATTCTTCCATTACTCTTCCTTTCGGAAATATTTATTTAATTTTTGTATTTCTTCCAACAACTTATAAAGAGATAAATTTTGTTCTTTGCAAAACTCTATCAATGCATTAACATCTTTGGGAAAACATTTGCCTCCATAACCAAACTTCCCATCAGGCCCCGGAACTTGTGTGTGCGGTTCATTAATATATCCGCTTAACAAAACACCTTGTTGGATGTTGGCATAATCAACTTGAAAATGCTGACAAAGATTATAAATGCCGTTAAAATACGTTACTTTTACGGCACCGAAAACATTATGAGCGTATTTTGTAATTTCTGCTTCCAGCGAACTCATTTCTATAAATTTTTTCCCAATAAAAATCTTCTGTAACAACCCGCTATGTGCCGTAAAAACCATGGGTTGGTTGCAAAAATCTTCATATGCAGTTCTCTGGGTTAAAAATTCAGGCATAAAATACACCTCATGTCCTGTCTCACGAGATAAACGCTCACTTGTTCCCGGTAAAATCGTGGTTCTGATAAAAACAGGTTTTGACGGTAAAGATGCAATTATTTGCCTTAAAACAGAAATGTCTTGTTTTCCGTCCGCCTCTGTCGGTAAATGTATGCTGACAAAAAATATATCAGCCTGGCTCAAATCATCAAAATAGCCTTTTGCCGGATCGGACACGACAATATTGATTTCCGGATTATGTTCTTCTAACCAACGCTTTAACGCCTCACCGATAAAACCACAACCTATAATTCCAACAGTTGTTTTTTTCATTTTATTTTTCCTTTTTTATATTAAATAAAGTTTTCAGCCAACTAAATCTCATTTTTTTCTGATATAAAATTTGTTGGCGGACTTTGAGCGTGGCACGTTGCATTTGTTCTTTATGGGTTTTAGAGGCGTTGTTTTGATGATCGCGATATCTAAACAAGACTTTTTGTATGTTATGAAATTTGGTCTTGCCGCACAAACGGCACCACAAAGCATAATCTTCGGCCGGCGTATATTCCGTCTCATATTGCAGATGGTTTTCTTCCAATACCGACTTTCTTATCATGGCTGCCGGATGCAGCATCGGACAAGAATTTTTCAACGCTTTTTCTATTTGACGACTGTTTTGAGGCTTTTTTTTGATTTTGATATCAGGAAAACGTTCATACCAACAACTGACGACGCCACATTCCGGATGATCATCCAGATATGCGGCTTCTTCTTTTAATCTGTCCGGCAAAGAAATATCATCATGATCCATCACGGCGATATATTCACCACGCGCCATATTCAACAAGCTGTTACGGCTGCCGGAAATGCCCAAGTTTTGCGCATTGCGCATGTAAATTATTCGCTCGTCTGCATATGATTTGATGATATCTTCACAGGTTTTGTCTTCCGGACAATCATCGGCAATTAAAAATTCAAAATCTTTAAAAGTTTGATTTAAAATGGATGATATGCATTCTTTGAGATATTCCGGTTTGGTCTTGTAAACGGAAAGACAGACGGAGACTTTAGGCATGCCTACATTCTCCTTTGGCTTGAAGACTCAAGCACCGTTGCGCTTTTAGCGCAAAAAAAATCTCGGCAGCGTTTAAATGTGTGTGTGTGTGTGTGTGTGTGTGTGTGTGTAGATTTCTTGCATTTCAGCCGTCTCTCCTGATGCGACTTTCATATAATATTTTACTTTATTTGTCAACACACTCACTTAAGTTGTTCACGTTTGAGGTAAACAAAACCTAGTCATTAACAGGGGCCTTAAGATGCGCTTTATCTTTTAGCCAAGAATTGTATAATTTGAGGCTTCTATATTTGGCCGAATACAAATCCTTTGTTTTGCCTGATGTAATTTTCTTCAGACATCTTAAAAAGAACAGTTCTAATATATTTAAAAAGGCTTTTTCATAAGGAGCTTTAATATCTTCATATTTTTCATCCAAATTATCTCTTTTACAATACAAATTTGCATAAAAAACAGCTCTGCGTAAAAATTCTCTTTCTTTTAATTTATTGACTCCAAACTGTTTTTCAACCGAATCCCAAAAGCGCATATATGCTTTTCCGAACCGGCAAAACCATTGCGGCGACACCTCCGCCCCTGTCCAAATTCCGCCGGCATTACGGCGATAAACAGCCATAACTTCAGGAAGAAATCCAATTTGACCTATCTGTGCGTGTAAAAGATGCAAAAACCAATCGCCCGGAAGTACACCATCTGGTATTTGGTCGTAGCTGTCTTTATGAAAACGCCAACGATATACAACAGAATTAGTTTGAATAAAATTGCGTTTTAGTAAATTTTCAAAGTTTAAGGCTCCGACCTTTTTCAGCATTGTGGCATCAGGATAAATCGTGTCATTCTCCCGACCATCATCCCACGTAACTTTAACCGGATGAAAACAAATTGAACATTCGGGATGAGCATCCAAAAAATCAACCTGTTTTTGAAGTTTGTTTTTATCAGTCCAATAATCATCCCCCTCACAAAAAGCGACATATTCACCTTGAACATGAGGAAAAACAAAGGTTTTGGACATTGTTTTAGCTTTTCTCCATTGGTTTTCGGTTTGGTAGATTGGCTTTATGATATCCGGATACTTACGCTCATACTCTTTAATAATCTCGGTTGTGCCATCAGTTGAGGCATCATCATGGATAATAACCTCAAACGGAAAATTTGTTTTTTGACTGACAAAACCATCTAAAGCATCGCGAACAAATCTGGCATGATTGTAAGTAAGACAGATGATTGAGAGCTTAAACAATTTTTTCCTCCAATTTTCCATACATTATTTTTCCTGCATCATTTTTAGGAATCTCTGGAACGAATATAATTTTAAACGCAGCCATATTTAATTTTGTTTTTTCTGACAAAAAATGTCTCAAATCGTCACAAAGATTAGTATTATTTATAAACACGTACATTAAATCATCTTTACCGCAACATGCACATTCCATATCAGGATATGCCGATTTTATCAAATACTCGGTTTCATCCAGACCAATTCTGTTGCCAAATATTTTTAAAAATCTTTTTTTCCTACCAACTATATAAAAAAAGCCATCTTTATCAAATTTGGCCATATCTCCGGTTTTCAAAACACCTTGAAACTCATCTGCTTTGGCTAAATCTTCAAGTTTTTGAGCATAACCTAATGTAACATTAGGCCCTTGATAAACAAGTTCTCCTACTGTTTCGGGAGAAGAAATTATATTTCCCCTTTCATCATGCAAAGTAAATATTCCTTCCGGAATAGCAACTCCCATTGAACCACATTTTTCTAAAGATTTTTCTGCCGGCAGATATGCCATACGCGCCGTAGCTTCAGCCTGTCCATACATAACGATAAACTTCTTTCTGTTTTTTTGAGCATATTCAGCAAATTTTTGATGTAATTCAGGACTTAATTTTCCTCCGGCTTGCGTCATTGTTTTTAATGACGGCAAATTTCTTCTAAAAAACATCAATTTATTAAGCATTTCATAGGTATAAGGAACACCTCCGAAAGATGTTGCACATTGCTGAGCGAAAAAATTCCAAAATTCTCTTTCCATAAGAGTTTTATCTGTTAATAATAATGTTGCTCCGACATATAAATGTGTATTTATAATTGATAATCCGTATGTATAATTCATCGGCAATGTTGTAATTGCACGTTCATTTTCGGTTAAATCAAGATATTGAACAATAGATCTGGTATTAGATTGAATATTTTGATAACTTTGCCGAACAAATTTGGGAGAACCGGTTGAGCCTGAGGTCGTAAGCAATATAGCTAGTTCAGAATATAACTTTTTTTGTTTTTGAGTTTTTCTTTTAATTAGACTATATCCCCAGCCTTGAAAGACAATTTCACCATCAAATTTTGCAATTTGTTCTTTTGGCGCCCAAATATAATCAGGATCATACTGTTGAATAAATTGCTTTAATAACTCAATATCAATATATTTATCCAACATTAAAGGAACAATATTGTTATTTAGAGAACCAATATAACCTATTAATCCACCTAAAGTATTGGAACAAAGGTTGAATATTAATGAACGTTCCGAAATGTATGAGGAAAAATATGCACAATAATTCTCTAATTGTGCATATGTTGTTTTTTGTCCATTGTCTTCTATAACAGCAATATTATTGGAATATTTTTTTAAATCCCACATTTTTACCCTTCTCATTTAAAAGAAACACCATATTTTTCCAAAATTTTTTGACCTTTTTCAAAAGAGCTAAAATCTATGATATCATCAGGATCCAACATAATTCCGAACGTTTCTTCTATGCAACAAATCAACCCCATATGGCCAACAGAATCCCACGCATCAATCTGTTTAAATGCTGCAGTTCTGGCATTTTTTTCATCAATATAAAAGATATTGACAAATGCCTGCGTATATTTTTCTAAATTATCCATCATCATTCTCCTTTAAAATAAGATATCCAATATTTTATTTTTTCCTCTCGGCTTAATTTATTTGTTGTGTTTTTATAATATTTTATGTCTCCAATATAAGTATCATGAATATCTAGATATGAAAATGCAAATGATAGTCCAACCCCAAAAGTTACTAAGCATAAATCTTTAAATGGCTTTTCCTTATATTGTCGACAGATATCTAAAATGACTGCAGCAGCACCACAATTACCATATTGATTAAATGTAGCAAAAGAATATTTGTCTTTAGGCAATCCACTATAAGATGCAATTGATTGAACAATTTGTTTATTTGCCTGATGAAAAGCAAAATAATCAATATCATCAATACTTTTTTGAGACATGGATAATATCTTACCAATTCCTTTAGGACCAATATCTGTTGCAAATTTAAATACATCTAGACCTTTCATTATTTTATCCCAAAGATGCCACACATTTCCTTTTTCATCTCGCACTTCTAAATCTGCAATATCCTTGCGAATTGGCAAATAACTACCTCCAGCCGGAGCAATAATTTTGTCCCATCCCTCACCTCTGGTTCCGGTGTAAAAACAAGCTGTTCTTTCCTCCGATGTTGCCTCAATCAGAGTTGCCGTCCCTGCATCACCAAAAAGCATATTAGATACACGATTACGCCTATCTGTATGTCGGCTTAATGTATCTCCATTGAGAAGTAACACTCTTTGAGCCGACCCACTAAAAATTAATGAATGCGCCAGCAACAATCCATGAACATATGCTGAACAAGACAATCCCGTTAAATCAAAGCAAGTACAATTTTCACTCAGGCCTAGTCTATGCTGTAGTATACATGCTGTAGCAGGTGTTGTGAAATCTAACGAAATAGACGACATAATTAAAACATCTATGCTATCTCGTTCAATCTGCAAGGAATTCAAAAGATCATTTGCCGCAAATTCACATAAATCTGCTGCAGTTGTATGTTCGTCAGCGACATGTCTGTTTCCTAAACCCAATATTTTTTTATTACGCTCCAAAATTTTTATATCATTACCATAATATTTAATTTCATCATCAATATTGATAAAATCTTCAGGAACGCAAGCTGTAATTCCTCTAATTTTTGCATAAGAAAGTTTTACTTCAGACATAGATTAAAAACTCCCACAATCTACGACATAATTTTGAGCCGTTATCCATCTCGCCTTTTCTGACAATAAAAAAGCCACCAAATTTGCAACATCAGACACCTCTCCTATCCCTAAGGGATATTTTGCAGATTGTTCCTCAAGATAATCTCCTCTTGAAGATGTCATTGGGGTTTTTATAACCGTAGGCAAAATACAATTTGCTCGTATACTATAGGGTGCATATTCCTTAGCAATAGAACGAACAGAAGCTGATAATGCTGCTTTTGAGCCAGCATAAATGGTATGGCCTTTATCTGCAAGCAAAGCAGATGCTGATGATATTAAAACACAACTGCTTCCATGGTTGCAGATACGTTTATCACAAAAGCCTTTTAACATTGATATGGGTGCAAAATAGTTAATATCAAAATATTCTTTTGCTTCATTAACATCCCAAATCTTTACTGGTTGTCTCATAGCTTTACCTGCGCAATATGCCATACCTTGAAATTTGCCGTATTTTTCTTTTAAACTTTTGATATATAAAGGCAAACTCTCTATATCATCGCTCAGATCTTTTTGCTCAATATACATATGTTCAGGATATTTTGCTTTTTCTCGCATAGAGAGCAAACGCTCTATGTTTCTCCCTATTCCTATAACATCTGCCCCTAATTCATTCAAAAGTAAGGCAACGCCTTCACCAATCCCAGAACTAGCACCGGTTACGATAAAGCGTTGATCTGATGTGAATGAAATCATTATAAACCTGCTTTCTTTGCAATATCACCAATTGTTTTCATTGTCTTATAATCAGACATAGTTGTTTTTATACCAAAATTTTTATCTAAAAAAGCCATAGTTGCCATGACAGATAAAGAATCCCATTCCACTAAATCCTCAAGGATTGTATCCATAGACAAAGTATCTTCGGTTTGTAAAACATCTTCCATTGCTGATAAAAATTCATTTTGATTCATGATTATTCTCCTTTTATACATTTGATCCAATAGTTAATTAATTCTTCTCTGGTGGGTTTATTTTTGGGTGAAATATATGTATATATTCCACCATTATAAACACCTTCCAAATCTAAAGTAGCGCCACCCCAAGACAGTCCAATTCCAAAAACGCACAAAAGAGTTTTGCCAAATTTTTTATCTTTTGGTTGGTCGCATAAAACAGTTACAACGGACGTTGTGGAATTATTGGCATATTTGGAAAAAACATCAGATGGCGTTTTTTCTGCCGGAATTTGAGCTTTATCTATAATATTTTCAATAATCTGCTTGTTAGCTTGGTGAATTGCATATAAATCCACATCTTCTTTTTTCCAATTTGCCTGAGATAATGTTTGAATGATTAATTCAGGCGCAACATCCATAGTAAAATAAAAGATGTCTTCTCCTTTCAAAATACCTTGACTATAATCCCATTGATAACCGCTGGGTGTTTCTATTTTTAAATTTAATAAATTATTATCTAGCGGAATTCTTCGGCCGTTAAATGGATAAATAATTTTATCCCATCCTTTTCCATCGGTTCCCAAAACAAAAGTAGATGGCGATGGATTTTCTGTGTATTCAATCAATGTAGCAGAAGCAGCGTCTCCAAATACAGGAGCTCTCTTTCTATCTTTAATATCCAAATCTCGTGCAGGAATATCACCAGCCAAAATTAAACATTTTTTTAAATTTCCGTTTTCCAATAAAGAAAAAGCTTGCCACAATCCAGAAACATAACCAGAACATCCTAAATTTAAATTCAAAGTAGCACAATTTTTTTCTAAGCCGAGCATTCCATGTGCAATTGAAGCATCACAAGGTGCTTCATAATCTGGTTTCTGATTTATAAAAATCAGCAAGTCAATCTCATGAGAATTGACTTTCATTTCTTGTAAAAGCTTTGAGGCCGCATCCACAGCCAAATCAACGACTGTTGTATTTTTATCAGCGACATATCTTTTCCCATAACCAGCTATTTTTTTTGCACGAGCAAGTTTTTTGGGATTATTATCAAAAAATTCTATTTCATCGTCAATATTAATACAACGCTCTGGAATAGCTGTTTTAAAACCGGCTATTTTAACATGATTAAAAAAAGATATTGCCATTTAAATTTCTCCAATTTTTATTGCAGGATTACCATGCATATAACAGCAATCTTTACATCCCTTATATACGGCAGATAAGGGAGAAATACTGTTATAATTTCCTATTTTACAATGAGGTAATAAGATTGAATTTGCTCCAAATTTATTATACGAACCAATTTTTACGGCCCCTAAAACTTGACTACGAGGCCCAAAAAAATTACAATCTTCTATTTCGCAATCATGTCCTACAACCACATTGCCATTAAAGACATTACAATTTCCTATTCTAATGTCACAGGAAGGGAAAAATGGGGGAACAAAAATATTGGCCTCCCCAATTTCAACACTTTCATCAAGTTTTGTTCCAATTAATATGGTGAAAAAATTTAAATTTCGCTCCTTTAGCTCTTTATAAATGACTGAACGCAATTCCGGGTAGCCAGCTCCTATTACCACATAATCATCTTCAGAAAATTTATGTTCTGAAACCTCCCCTTTATAAAATTTTTGTAATTGTTTATAATCTACGGTATGTCCATAGCCATTGTGACCTAAAAATCCGGCAAAATGGATATCTCTGTCTGTTAAGGATATTGTCTGTATGTAATGATAACATTCACGTGCAAAACCATTTCCTCCGACAATATATATGTTTTTCATTTTGATCTCCAATAATCTTCTTCAGGATAAAAATCATATTTTCCATTATAAAAGTTGCGTAAATTTTCTTCAATTTTGCTGTCAGAATAGCTTAAACGTTTTAAATCCCTAAGCTGTTCTAATACTTTATAATATTCTGATGGATCATTTTCCCATTTTTTTATCTCTTCAGGAAGCTTTTGAACCATTTCATCAAATGATGAATAAACTAGAGGCGCATCTTTCCACCATTCAGGAAAAAATTTTGTATTGTAAACAGCTGCTCCTAAAGAACCTATATTAAGAGGCGTAAGAAGATATCCGTCAAAACCTTCTCCAAAAGAAATTGATAAGATAGATTTTGAGGTCAATCTCATACATTCTGCAAAAGTCATATTTAGCACTTTTCTGAATTCATATTCAGGACATTTTTGTTTTAATTTTCGAATAATATCTTCTTTTTCCGGTAGAGGATCAGGAGAATATAAAATTAATTTTTCTTTTTCTGCATATGGTATCTTTGCATATGGTTTTAAATCCAAACAAGTTGAAATATGTTTCAACGGCATATGAAATTGGTTGCAAACATCTTGCGTAGCATAACTTTCATGTGCGGTTGTCATAGTTATATTTGAAGTTAATTTCTTTAAATCTTTAATTTTTTCAAATCGTGGACAAACTGTAATACTTTGATTCATAATATTGATTTGCAGATTTTTAATTCCAGCCAAAAATTTCTTATCTTTCTTTGACAAATATTGATAAAAAAACTCAGGTGAATATGTCACCAAATGCAATATTAATTTTTTACAATTCTTTGCATGATCCCTAATCTGTTCAAAACGATAAACTTTTTCATTTGAAGGAAAATGTTTTGACTGAGAAAATGTAAAATTAAATCCGGGCAATGTAGATAGCAAAACTACTGCATCTTTTTCAATTTCACGGCTTTTGGTGCAAATTGCAAACATTGTCATGATACCGCCCCACATTGGACACCAATTAGGAATTAAAAAGACAATAATTTTTTTAGCTTCCGCAATATCTGTTAAGTCATAAGAATCTTGTTCTTTAAGAATTACTGCTTGTTGCTTTTTTATACTCCAAACATCATCCATTATCATTAAATGCTTTTCAAAGACAGCGTCAGTAGCCCAACCTCTTTTACTGAAAAATTTATATATTTTAAAACAAAACTTATTTTTTGTAAAAAAGGTGTGCCACGTTATGTTTTCCAGCAACAAACGCATAACAACAGTAATAAGAGAATCTTCACTATATAACAACCATATCAACTTTTCTTTATATTTTCTTCTCTTTTTACGGGATAAAATAAAAAAGCTCAACAAAAATACAAATGTTTTTCGGCTTAAAAGCATTTTGAAAAATGAAACACAAACTTTCCATATAAAATTGATGCTTAATGGATAAATAAGACCAATATAGAAGAAACACAAAATACCAATAAATAAAATATGTTGTGACAATAAAGGAGCAACTGAAACAAGACCGCCATATTGAGCAAAATACACCAATGAACCCAGAAGTAATATATCAGCAATCCTAGACAGAGACGGCCTAAAAAGTTTCAACCCCAAACTATCTCTAAATTCATCGGAGATTAATTTTATATCAGCACAACCATTAACTTGACTTTCCAGAAAAGCAAGCTTGTGATTTATTATGGCCTTTTGTTGTCTTCCAACCAATAATATTAAAAATGTCAATAGAGAAAGTCCGCTTCCTATAACCCCTATATTTTGTATTGATAAGGGAATAAAAGAAAATATCGTCCCTAAAATTAATGTTACTAAAGAAAATCCACATAATGACAGCAAAAACTTAAAGGAATTGTCATTATGTTTTTTAAGTTCCAATCCTGTCTGATACTTGTTTTCTATATTTTTCGGTTCAATATCTTTGTAAAAAAGAGACCATAACATATTATATTTTTCTACTAATTTATCTACGGCTAATCTAGCTGTTATACCCAAATTACCTCTAAAAACGACCACATGATATACTTTTGAAAAAGGATTTTTATTTATTCTAAACATGTGCGGATATGCTTTTTTCAAAATTTTATAACGTTGTCTGTTTTTCGCTTTTGATGACGAAACAAAATCTAATCTTATTTCAAAACGTTGTTGAAAATTTTGATAATTTTTCACGACAAAATGCATTTCATTGTTCCCATAAACGAGACAACCGGATTCATTTTCATCTAATTCCGGTAAAGGGAAATTTTTATTGAGTATTGAAAACCTCATATAAAAGTCTTGTTGTAAAGCATATTTATTTTGCATTTTTAATCCTATTTAACTTTAAAATTCAAACTAATCAGAAATCTATTCATTTTGGACATATCCTTTAGAACCATTAGAATCCCATTGAACATCTTTCCGAACAACTTTTGCCGGATTACCGGCGATAATTGTATTTTCTTTAGAAAAAACACCGCTAACAACAGCTCCCCATCCAATTATGGAATTTTGTGGAATAATGCTGTTTTTAAGTATGGTTGCATTAGCTCCAACCCACACATGATCTCCAATTGATAATGATTTTACTTTATTGATAATCTTGCTTTTATTTAAATTATAAATCGGATGAGCATCTGTATTAAAGACATTTATTCCCCATGAAAACATACAGTTTTTTCCAATTTTTAATGAAGAATTTGAGTTATAGGTCATAATACAACAACTTTCAAAAGATGTCTTTTCACCTATTTCAAAACAAACATCTTGAACGGCACCAAAATTTGGATGTATTTGTCCTATGATAATCTTCAATGTTCCAGATATATAAACGTTTTCATCCAGAATAAGTCTGCAATTATTGCCACAAATCGAGATTATTAGCTTGCCTTTTGAGGCTTTATTCATTTTCTTTATGATAACAGTATTACCATATCCTTGCACGGATAAAGATATATTATCTTTGTCCTCATCACAAATTTCAATATGGTTTTCTTTATTCAACATTTCTATTTTGGCTGTGGCCAACAACTTTTCTCTAACCTCATCTCTTTTATTTTTAGATGGGATAAACGCACATCGTAAGTTAATCAAAAACTTTTTTATCTTCATATTGAAGAACCTCGCTTTTTAATAAAATTGTCTACCAATTTTCCTTGTTGGTATATGTTTTCATAACTCTTATGCCGTATTTTATTATCTCTAATACAGTCGTAAAAATAACCAATTGATTTCAGAAAACTATCATCAGCAGACATCATATGTTGCTCTGTTTCGCCGTTTTTAGATATGTCATAAGAAGGCTCAAAACCCGCAGGAGCAGTCAAGATTCGCCCACTTTTGAGCGTACCCTTGCTTCCCCAAACATCAATGCTGCACCGATAATCATTATCCATACCAAACGCAACTTGAACCACTTGCCCCTTTTCATTTTCCAATGTTGCCGAACCGGCAATATCCACATCATATTTATCGGTATATAAACTGCTTGCACAAACAATCTCGGCATTACCCCCCAAAAAATAATCAGCATATTTTAAGGTATAACCACCACAATCAATCAAAGCTCCGCCACCAAGAGCTTTATTATATCTAAAATCGTTAGGAGCTCGTTCTGGAAAACCAAAGTCAATACGACAAAGTCTGACATCGCCAATATTTCCGTTTTTAACAACCTGCTTTATTTCTTGTATTTGAGAGTGAAACATAAACATATAATTTTCATGTAATGCTAAATCTTTATTCTTAGCTAAACGAATAAGCTCTTGAGTATCCGCCAAAGATATTGTGGCTGGTTTTTCGACCAAAACATGCAGACCATTGTCTAAAGCCATTTTAGCCCAATGATAATGCAAAGCCGGAGGAAGAGGAATATAAACAGCATCAATTTCTTTTGAAGATAACATTTCCTCGTACCCTAAAAAAATCTTTCCGCCATAATTCTTTTGAAAGTTTTCCGCTTTTAACTTTTCATTTTTTTGAACTTTATTAAAAACTTCATCATCAATGTCTTTAGCTTTCTGCGAACCAAACCATTCCGGTTTATTGGCAACAGCAACACCCACATATTCAAAATTTTTATTTTGACTTAATGCTGGTAAAAAACGCCGAAAAGCGATTTCTGATGGTCCTAAAACACCGATTTTAATCATTCTTTTTCTCCTCAAAACTTAATGGTAATAATGACATTAAATTTCTGAGCTGGATATTTAAGATATTATTATATTTTATAAGTTCGTTTAAAGTTGCATAGGTAACCCAAATATATTCTTCATCAAGATCTTCTAACTCATTCTCTTGAATATCCAGAATCACATTTCTGTTCTCTTCGTGATAGAAACGCCCGCCTTCTTCTGAAAGCATAACATCGGTAATTATGCCCAATTTACTATCCAAATGACGCTTAAAAACAGATGAAATATCATTATCCGGCAAATGTTCTCCATTTGCCAGCATAATACTCGGACCAAACTCAACTTTGTCAAAACAACCAACTTCGGGACAAATATGTATTAAAAACTCTCTCACACCGTTTTTTATCCTTGTTATTAAAACGAACAAGGCTTTATGTTCAGCACAAAAGAGCGGCTGTTGCCATTTTTTAACTTCTCTTCCTTCTATTTCAATGTCAAAATAGTCAACCTTAAAATCCGCTGGTTGGGAACAGATTATTTTTCCTTTTTCTTGCTTCCAATTTTGTAATTTATTTAGAGAAACTAATTCTTGCTTTGTATCTGAAAACATTTTGAAATTATTCAGTTTTCTCATAACGGGAAGAATTTCCGCCTTTGCAAAAATAGAATTATAAAATGTTTTATCTTCAAAATATTTGGAAATATCTTGGCTTTCAGCATCCTCAAAAACCGTTAATAAACCCGATAAAACCGTTCTGGTATCCATGTTAACCAAGTTATCATATTTTAACAATTGTTTGATTTGTCCAAGACTCATCCATCTAAAATTATTATAAATCTCAATCTCTTCTTCTACTAAAATGATGATATTTCGGTTTCTTTTACCGTAAAAACGGCTACCTTGCTCAGATTGAATCTGATCATATATGACTTTAGCTCTGTCTTCTATATGATTAAACCATTCAAAATACAAAGGAACTTTTCCTCCGTGAGCGCAAGTAAAATTACTTTTTGTTGCTTGTATAGTAGGAGAAATTTGTACACCATTAATATTTCCCGGCTCTATTTTAGCTTGCATTAAAAAATATAAATCCCCATTTATAACCTTACAAATAATTCCCAAAAAACCGATTTCATTTTGTATAATAATTGGAGTTTCTTCAGTCTGCCCATTACCAGAAATATGTCGCACTCCAGTAATAGAAAAGAAACTTTGGTTTCTATTATGAATATTTCCATTATCATAAAACCAAAATGTGTCTTCATTCATTTCTGTTGGTTCTATTTTGATCTTTGTATCATGGTTAATATTTTGTATCCATGACAGTAAATCCGCAGTATCAAAAATACCACAATCTGTTTTTAACCATGATTTTGCAACCAAACAAGCGAAACTTTTCATATCTTAGATTAACCCACAAATTGTTTCTATTTCTGTATCTGTAAGATCTGGATAAAATGGTAAGCAAGCAATCCTTGAAGAAATATCTTCACTAATTTTGCATTCATATTTATCTTTCAAATACGGAATTGTATTCAAACTCGGATAAAAATAGCGTCTCGGATATATACTGTTTTTATTCAACCGTTCAAACACAGAAAGCAATTCTTTCTCATTTTCAAACAAAACGGGATAATAAGCGTAATTGTACTTTAAGTTTTCTTGTTGTTTAGGACGAGCAATTTTTCCCTTCAACAGCATATCGTAATAGTCAGAAACATGCTTTCTGCGTGCAAAAATTTCATCTATATGGTCAAAAATAGCTAAGCCTAATGCCGCATTTAGCTCTTCTTGTTTTCCATTAATTCCTTCACATAAATAATTTGTACCATCAAAACCAAAGTGTTTTGCTAAATCTAATTTTTTGTGAATGTTTTCATCTTTGCAAATGCACGCACCGCCTTCTCCTGTATGAAATATTTTGGTTGCTTGAAAAGATAATGTTGAAATATCTCCATATGAAAGCAGGGATTTTCCTTTATATTCCGCACCAAAAGCATGCGCAGCATCATAAATAACTTTAAGATTATGTTCATCGGCAATCTGTTGAATTCCTTCAACATCACACGCATAACCAAAAACATGAACCGGCATAATGGCTCTGGTTTTGGGTGTAATAGCTTCTTCAATTTTTTTTACATCCATTGTAAAATTATCAGGCTCAATATCAACAAAAACTGGCGTACATCTCTCCCACAAAATACTTGTTGTGGTTGCAACATATGTAAAAGGTGTTGTTATAATTTCGCCTTCTTGAATATCTAAAGCTTTTAAAGCAAGTTGTAGAGCCACAGTTCCATTTGTAACCATTTGAAAGTTTTTAACTTTTAGATATACTGACAACCTATCTTCCAATAACTTTATCTTTGGACCAGAAACCGCCTGCCCCGTTAAAATATGGGTTTCAAAAATATCTTTTGCGTAATTTATATATTCCTCAAGCGGAGGCAAATAAGGTTTGGTGACGTAAATACTCATCTCAAATACCACTCCACGGTTTTAACGATTCCGGTTTCAAAGGTTTCTTCTGCTTTCCAACCGAGTTCTGTTTCCAATTTTGTTGCATCAATTGCATATCGTTTATCATGTCCGGCTCTGTCTTTGACAAAAGTAATCAAATCGGCATATTTGCCGTCTGCTCTCGGATGTTTTGCATCTAAAATGGCACAAATAGTATGCACGATTTCCAGATTATTTTTTTCATTCCTACCGCCGACATTATAAGTTTCGCCGGCTCTTCCGGCGTGATAAATCAAATCTATCGCCTTGCAGTGATCCAAAACATACAACCAATCGCGAATATTCTTTCCGTCACCATAAATTGGAATAGGCTTTTCATTCAAACAATTGCTAATAATTTTCGGAATAAGTTTTTCCGGATGTTGCTTCGGACCGTAATTGTTGGAACAATTTGAGGTTGTCACATTCATTCCAAACGTATGAAAATACGCTCTGACCAGAAAGTCCGAACTTGCTTTACTGGCTGAATATGGAGAATTTGGCGCATAGGCGGTTGTTTCCGTAAACAATCCGACATCACCGAGTGTGCCGTAAACCTCATCTGTAGAAATATGATGAAATCTGCAAGTTTCATACCCTTCTTTATATTGGTTCGGAGCACACATCCAATATTTGCGTGCCGTTTCCAAAAGATTAAACGTACCTAGGATATTGGTCTCAATAAACGGGCGCGGTCCGGTAATGGAATTATCAACATGACTTTCTGCCGCAAAATGAATAACTCCTCTGATGTCATATTGCACAAAAATTTTTTCAAGCAACGCACCATCGCAAACATCTCCTTGAACAAAGGTATAATTATCCATAGCGTTGCACTCTTTTAAGTTATCCAAATTGCCGGCATAAGTTAACTTGTCCAAATTAATAATATGATAATTTGGATGTTTTTGGCAGAAATACGGTACGAAATTAGAGCCTATAAAACCGGCGCCGCCTGTTATTAAAACAGCCTTCATCATGCTTCATAATCCTCAAAAATACGTTGTAAATAATCTCTGTAATGGCCGGACTTGAGTTCAGAAATGACTTTTTTCATCTGATTTTTATCAATAAACCCGCGGCGATATGCTATTTCTTCAACACAAGAGATTTTCAACCCTTGGCGCTTTTCTATCAACTGCACATATAATCCAGCATCCATCAAACTATCCGGCGTGCCGGCGTCAAGCCAAGCAGCCCCACGTTTTAACTCACAAAATTTGACGCGTTTTTCTTGTAAATAAAGATTGTTTAGATCTGTAATTTCCAGCTCACCCCGAGCAGAGGGTTTTAATTGGCGCGCTTTTTCCACCACATCGTTTTTATAAAAATACAATCCGACCGCAGCATAGTTAGATTTCGGATTTTTCGGCTTTTCTTCTATGGAAAGCACATTGCGTTCCTTATCAAATTCAACAACACCAAAACGTTCCGGATCCGGAACATGATAACCAAATATTATGGCACCGGTATTTTCTTGTACTTCTTGATTCAGGCGCGAAAATTGATCACCCATATAAAAAATATTATCGCCTAAAATTAAGCAGACATCATCATTACCGATAAATTGCTCCCCAATCGTGAATGCTTGGGCAATCCCCTTGGGTTCGTTTTGGATTTGATATTGCAATGATAAACCTATGCGCCCACCATCTCCCAACAATTTTTGAATATTGGGCGTATCCTGCGGCGTAGATATAATCAAAATTTCTCGTATCCCGAACAACATCAAAGTTGATAGCGGATAATAAATCATCGGCTTGTCATACACCGGCAAAAGCTGTTTTGAAATAGCTGTTGTCAACGGATAAAGACGCGTCCCGCTTCCTCCCGCCAAAATTATACCTTTCAAACCCTTTCTCCTTGATGTCTTTTTCGGGCTTCTAACCCGTTTCTCTTAATGAAATTTAAAACTGTAACCCGAGTAACGCCCAAGCGTCTGGCAATTTCCGATTTTGAAATGCCAGAATTAATCATCTGCAGAATTTCAGTTGTATTTTTTTCTAATTTTGATTTGACTTTTGCCCCAAATGGCCGGCCAAGCTTTTTACCTTCTTTTTTGCGCTCTTTAAGAACTTTCTTGACTGTTTGCGATATCAAATCGCGGCGAACCTCTATCGCTATATCTATCCCTTTGAAAAAATCATCGCTTAAATTTTGCTCATTAAATTCATATCCGTCTTCTATTGAATATATTTGTAGCTTATGCTCTCGGCAATAAAGCAAATTCTCCTTAATCTGCCTTAAATTCTCGCCTAATATTCTCATATTGCTAATGATGACACCTTGACATCTTGGTAAAACAACTTCTTTTATGTCGCCTATCGCTTGTTCGGCATAAATCCCCTCAACCCGTATGCCCTTCTCTCTCGCAAAAGACCGTATCTCCTCATTTCGCCGATCTCGCTCCGCTTTGCCTTCCTTCTCTCCTATATACCCTATATACATCTCTGAACGCTCTATTCATATATCATCATTTATTTGTTGCATATAATAAGGTTATCATACAAGGATTTTTTGTATTTTCAAGATAAATTTTATATTTTGCAACGCGTTGTTATATCAGGGTTTCAAGCACATTAATGAAAGAATTGCCCCAAAGCGCTCATAAGTATTCATAAATGATCTTTTATGAACCCTGCTTACTCAACTTAACTTGCTTTCGTTTTCCCTTAATTTGCATATTTACCGCAAAACTTATCTTAAATACAAAAACTGCAATTTATTATTTATTTTCGTTTTTTGTTTTTAGTGGCTTTTTGCCATTTAAAAAAACTTGATTTTATATTATTTTATATCTCAATTTTATCGGAAGGTTTGCATTATGAATAAAATATTTATTGTTATTTATGCGTTTAATCTGACATATAAACTCACCACCATAAAAAACTCTCCGCTATGGGAGCGTTTTTTATGGTGGTGAATAGGATAGATAAAGACGAAATCGGATAACTTTCGCGCCGGTTTGTGAATTATTCTAACCATTGGTATCTCTAATTGTCCGGACCATTACCCATATCTGGTCACCACTTTTCCCGTATCGAAACCCTGCTTTCATTACAAAAATAAGAACTGACGACCAGACTAATTTAAGAAAAACGTGTATATTAAAATCGAATTTATTTAGAATTTTGTGTATAATTTATCAAAATAATTCTTGAATTTTGTGTATTTTTATGTTAAATATAGCTTATAAAATGTGTATAATATATTTAAGGAACAGCGAATGTATCGTAAAGCAGAGAAAATATTGCAAGCTTGGAAGGCTAATCCGAAAAAAAAGGCCTTATTGATAACCGGTCAACGACAGGCCGGTAAAACTTATATAGTGCGTGAGTTCGGTAAAGCTAATTATAAACACTATGTAGAAATTAACTTCATTACAACACCTTCTGCCAAAGATATCTTCTCCGGTGATCTGAACGCTGATACTTTAATCATGAATTTAACAGCATTCATCGGAAAGTCGTTGGAAAAAGGGAAAACCTTGATATTCCTTGATGAAATACAAGAATGCCCTAATGCAAGGACAGCCATTAAGTTTTTGGTTGATGATGGTCGATTTGATTACATAGAATCAGGCTCATTATTAGGCGTTCAATATAAGCAAGTTCCATCTTATCCTGTGGGGTATGAAGAAATATACCAGATGTATCCGATGGATTTTGAAGAATTTTGTATTGCCAATGGAGTTCAACCATCAACGCTTGATTATTTGCATGAATGTTATGAAAAACAGACGCCGATAACTGATTCCATTCATCAAACAATGTCTAATCTATTTAAGTATTACATTGTTGTCGGCGGTATGCCTGATGTGGTCAAAAGATTTATAAACACACATGATATAGGACAAGTCGTAAATGTTCAACGAGATATTATTGCCCAATATCGACAGGATATAAGCAAATATTCTACCACCGGCAAAAATATGATTAACAATATATTTGATAATATACCATCACAGCTGGATGATAAAAATCGCCGATTTATGCTCTCATCAGTTCAAAAGAACGCCAGACTTCGTGATTATGAGGATTCTTTTGTTTGGCTTTCAGATGCCGGAGTTGCTCTGCCTTGTTATAATCTGACAGAGCCAAAGATCCCGCTTAAAATTAACGAACAAAGCCGTTTGTTCAAGCTTTATATGAGTGATGTTGGCTTACTATGCGCAATGAGCCTGGAAAATATACAATTTGAGATACTACAGGGTAATTTATCTATAAATATGGGTGGAATATTAGAAAATGCCTTTGCCGAACTTTTAAAAGCCAATGGCTTCGCATTGCGGTATCTTAATAAAAAGAATATAGGAGAGCTGGATTTTGTGGTTCAGCAAAATGATGAAGTCATGCCGATTGAAATTAAATCAGGTAAAGATTATAAAACACATGCCGCACTTAATAATGCCTTAAAAGTTAAGGAATGGAACCTCAAAAAAGGTATTGTATTTTGTATGGACAATATCCAAAAAACCGAGAGAATAACCTATCTTCCTTGGTATTTAGTGATGTTTCTGAAACAAAATAATCATGATGAATCAATGATTGTAAATGTGGATTTAAGTGGATTATGATAAATTCAACATTATATCATATTTCACTGGACTTCCGCTGAAATCCAAGCATTCATTGTATCAAACGAAAGGAAATACAATGAAAACAGTTAAGATTTACATGGTCCGGAAGCCCTCAGATATTGACGAAGTGATGGAATTATGCCGGCGCTATAACGCACAGGCCGAAGAAGTGACGGTAGCAGAAACGGTCAACCTGCCTCCGGTCTGGTATGATGCAGTGTGCCGAGCGCCACTTGACGATTACATCTTTTTATCAGGCAAAGGCGGTTATGATGACGAAAACCACCGCCAAGTGGTTGCCTTACAATGCCCCGGCAAGCCGACACTTTACGTCGACCCGTCCGGTTCTTCCTACTGCCGTTACATGGGGGTTGAAGTGGACTAATTTGATAGATAGGCTTCTTCTAAAACTTTTAAGACCTCACCAACATAATTTGCGTTGTCAACTTTAATCCAACAACAATCTGCACCATAAAAATTCTTCACTGGAGGTGTACACTCCTTTACTTGATAATGCTTCACTTTGGAGAGTACTTGTTGATAAGGTAGCTTTAGAACAATCTTTAAACTGTTCTTTTTGGGCTTTAAGTAAGCAAAATTTCTTTTCCTTTTCAGCGCAATATAATATTTTTGTACATTAAACACTATCTCTGGATAATTTTTCAATTTTTCTTCCAGAGAGTTATATATATCCTTTATGAAGTTATTACTATTTTGAAGGTGATATTCTACTGTGTATTCAGAATTTGATGCATCAATACTTGTTTCAAAATTAGATTCAGAAGTATCCAAAATAGCAAAATCTGGTTCAGACGTGAAAATTGATCTATCTTTACCAGAAAATTCCTTTATTACTAAAATTTTTACATTTTCCCACTCTGAATAGAGAGAACTAATCTCTCTCAGCGACGGATTATTATCATCAATAATAAGTAAAATTTTTGAAGAATTATTGATGATATCAGAAATGGTACGGTGAATTTCTTTACCTTTATTACGTTCTTGGAATTCTTTTTTTAGTTTTTCATCAGAATTAATAATATGATCTATATTATCTATAAGCTCTTTTTTGCTCTTTTCAGTCAAGGCATTAAAAAATTTTGTAATCTGAGGAAGGATATGATCATAAGCATCGTGTTTTGCTAACTCTACTTCAACTAAATAAAAATCTTCTAACTCAAAGTCAAAAAGGTATCCATCAGGAATCGTTCCTTTATGGGTGTTTGTTTTAATCTTTTGTTTTGAATTTATGTAAAGTGTATTATTACCAAAAAGCATTCTGTAATTTTGATAAATAGTTTGTTCAAAATTACTTTCATTTGTATATTTCTTTTCAAAATACTGCTTGCCGTCCAAAAATAAGCTCATTTTAGTTCTCCTATTTAAGACGAGGCTATCCTAAAAAATATAAAAGTGCAATACTAAATATTTCTTTGGACTTTTGTTCATTTTCAAGCATCTATTGGATTGCAACGAAAGGATATACAATGAAAATGCGCAAATACGAGGATATTAAGCCAAGCAACCGGACAAACTTTGTGATGGTTTATTATCACGCCGGCCGTACCCTAACTCAAATTGAAACCTTGCTAAAAAAGGCCTACGGTAATCCGCTACCGACAAGACCACGCGACCGCCTCAACCGTTTACAATTCAAACTCGAACAAATGACCGCCCGATATAAACAAAGCCAAAATGAACTGAAGGCGGAATATCAAGCAAAAAAATTAAACTCTATTAAATAAACACCCTTCAATTGATATTTGCTCGCCATGTCGATTAAGAACTAATATTACCGATATAAGTGCTGTATATATACTAGTTAAAGCCACTTCCTTGTGATTAATCTTATGTTCCTCTAGTAATTTACCTTGTACCTGGAAAGTTTCTCCTACAATAAACGGTGATAAATGCTTAAATGAACATAAAGTCTGGTAGTTTTCATAAAGTAAATCAATATTTAAATCTTCCTCTACAAAAACAATGCCTTGAGAATGAAATATTTCCTTAAAATAAGGAAAAGCAATCTTGCTTAAGTCTTTTATACTGTTAGCAAATGATCTATACCAGTTTTTATGATAGCTATCAATATCTGATGTGTTTTTACCTTTACCGGTATAAAATCTTTCACAGTTATAGCGGTGCATTCTTAAAAGTGTTTTCTCCTGCCATTGCGGATTTATTGATAAACTTCTTAATTGTTCTACAAAAGCAAATTCATAGTAATCCCTGCCTTTTGTATCAAACATTTTATCAATACATAACAATTGTATTTGCGCTTCAATCGCCTGACATGTTAATGAGCAGGCTGTAAATATTCTATTATTTTCCAATAACGTAAAAGCATCTCGGCAAAGCGCAAAAATCGCTCCAGATAAAACTCTAAGAGATAAAATGGCTGTACTATTAGTCCTTTTAAATTCTTTGGTCTCTATATTTATGAGCGCTTGTTTAATAAATGGAATTAATTCTATTTCAGAGTTCATTTATTGAATTCTCCTCCAATAAATGCTCTAAAAACGCCTGACATCCCTCAACAATATCCCAATAGCTCTCGTCAAAATTGCCGGTATACCAAGGGTCACGGATATCGCGCGGGTTATTCGTATAATCAAGCAAGCGGTGGATTTTGTGCTCTGTATCCATGCCAACGAGAGATTGAATATCCTCAATGTTGCTGTCGTCCATCGCCAAAATATAGTCATAATATGCATAATCGCGCGGACGAATGCGACGCGAATAATGCTCCTCAAACGGCACATGCATGGATTTCAACATCTCGCACGTGCCATGATGAATGCCGGCGTGACACATTTCGTTGTAACTTTCAGTTGCGGCGGAATCAATTTCAAACTTATCAGCCAAACTGCGTTTCTCAACCATTTGCTTAAACACAAACTGCGCCATCGGCGACCGACAAATATTCCCCAAACATACAAACAGAATTTTAATCATTATACATCCATAACATTATCAGTCCAGAGCTCGCATTGTGTCATAACGGTTTGAACTGCATCTTCCATTCCTTCCGGTGGATACTTATGTTTTTTGAGCAATTTTTTAATCATTATTCGCATTTTTGCTCGTGCTGTTTCGCGTTTTTGCCAATCTATTGTTTTATTTTTGCGTAAAGTTTCTGTTAGTTCTTTTGTAATGGCAATTAATTCGTCATTTTCATAAAAATCCTTAACCGCTTGCGGACGTGTCAAAGCATCATAAAATGCGGCTTCTTCAGCATTAAGACCTAAATCTTCACCTTCTTTTTGTGCCGCGGCGATTTGTTTTGCCAAATTAAGCAATTCTTCAATAACCTGTTCGTTGGTCAACATAACGTTCAAATAACGGTTCATTGCCTCTTGTATCATTTCGCTGAATTTTTCTGAACGCACAACATTTGTATGGCGATAAATAGAAATCTGCTCTGCTATCAACTTTTTGAGCAATTCCACTGCTAAATTTTTCTCTTTCATCTTGGATATTTCTTCCAAAAATTTCGGATCAAACAGTGAGAATTCTTCTTTTATATCCGAAAACAGATTGATAACACCATCGCTCTTTATGCTTTGTTCCAGCAGTTCATTGATACGCTTATTCATTTCCGGCAATGATATTTTTTTATGTCCGCCACTTTCGGTAAAGCGCAAAATCATAATCCTGACAGCTTCAATAAATGCCGCCTCAATACGCAAGCCTTCTTCAACAATGGATGAGCAAAGCGACAAAGCCTGATGTAACATGAGAGCTTGCTTAATGAAGGCATCTTTTTCTTTATTTTTCTCTCTATCAATAATAAAGTTTGCCGCGCCGCTGATTAACTTAGCTCTGACTAAATTCGTTCCGGTCGCAAATTCGCTATAATCAAAACCATGCAACAAATCGCGGCAGACCTGCAATTTTTCCTTAAATTTGTTATATGCTGTGGTGGCAATATCCATGTTGCCGTAGTTCTTTCTATCGCGGATGGTATAATCATTCATAGCCTTTTTCAAAGCACTGGCAATACCGATATAATCAACCACTAAGCCGCCTTCTTTATCTTCAAACACACGATTAACACGAGCAATCGCCTGCATCAGATTATGACCTTCCATTGGCTTATAAACATACATTGTAGAAAGTGACGGGACATCAAAGCCGGTCAACCACATATCAACGACAATTGCAATTTTCAAAGGATCCGAATTATCCTTAAATTTGCGAGCCAATTCCTCTTTATGTGATTTATTGCCGATTATTGCACGCCAATCTTCCGGATCTTTATTATCCGAGGTCATAACCACCGCAACTTTATCTTTCCACGCCGGACGAAGTTCCAAAATCCGATGATAAATTTTTAGAGCAATCGGGCGGGAATAAGCCACAATCATGGCTTTACCGGTCAATAAATTTTCGCGATAGTTCTCGTAGTGGTCCAAAATATCGCAGACAAGCGAATTGATTGTGTCGTCATCGCTTAATATTGTTTCCATTTGTCCGAGCTGTTTTTTACTCTTTTCAATAACTTCCGGATCGGCATTTTGCGCCATTAAATCGTATTCAGCATCAATCAGTTGCAAAATTTCAGGCTTTAAGTGAAGTTTTATCACGCGGCTTTCATAATAAACCGGACGTGTTGCACCATCTTCCACCGCTTGTGTCATATCATAAATATCGATATAATCGCCAAATACCTCTCGAGTGTTGCGGTCATCAAGAGAAAGCGGTGTTCCGGTAAAACCAATATATGTTGCATTCGGCAGAGAATTACGAATAATTCGCGCTGTACCGACTTTAATATTACCGTCTTTATCTATCTTTTCGCTCAAGCCATACTGCCCGCGGTGTGCCTCATCTGCCATAACGATAATATTGCGGCGTTCTGACAACGGCTCCGCTGATTCTTCAAACTTTTGCATTGTGGTAAAGAAAATACCGTTGGCTTTGATGCCGTCTAAAAGCTGTTTCAAATGGGCGCGACTGGTAGCCTGCACCGGTTCTTGGCGCAGAAAATCCTTACACTTAGAAAACTGCGTATAAAGTTGGTCATCCAAATCGTTACGGTCAGTAATGACAACTATTGTCGGGCTGTTTAAGGCACTTTGCAACAGATGTGCGTAAAACACCATAGAAAGCGACTTTCCGCTACCTTGCGTATGCCAGAACACGCCACCTTTACCGTCAGTTTGTGTCGCGTGTTTGGTTGATTCAATCGCTTTTTTAACTGCGAAATATTGGTGGTAACCGGCTAAAATCTTTGCCGCACCTTTGTTTTCATTAGAAAAGCAAATAAAGTTTTTCAAAATATCCAACAGGCGCGATTTTTCAAAAATTCCGTTAAAAAACGTGTCAAACTGCGCATATTTGGTGTTCTCGTAAGAACCGTCAACCGTCTTCCACTCCATAAAGCGTGTTTCATCAGATGTTATCGTTCCAGCTTTAGATACCGCCAAATCACTCATCACGCAGATTGCATTATAAATAAACATAGACGGAATTTCGTGCTTATAGTTCTGAATTTGCCGGTACGCTTCCGAAGCATCAGTTTCTTCACGTGACGGAGATTTTAATTCCATCAGCACCAAAGGCAAGCCGTTGATAAACAGCAGAACATCCGGACGTTTTTCGCTGTTTTCGACAAATGTCCATTGGTTAGCAACAATAAATGAGTTGTTGTCTGGCTTTTCATAATCAATCAAATAAACCAGTGTATCGCGAGGTTCGCCTTTTTCGGTATAGTGGACAGTGATGCCGTTTTGCAAATAATCCATAAACAACGCGTTTTTCTGCGTCAATTCGGCATTTTCAAAGTTTTTGAGCTTAAACAGAGCCTCGTTAATCGCTTCCTCCGGCAATTTCGGATTGATTTGGTGGAGCGCATTTGTCAGCACCAGCTCATAAAGCGGCGAAGTAAAATCTCTATCTTCCACATCCGGCCCATAGATATGCGTATATCCTAGTTCTTGGAACAACTCAATAATCGAGTTTTCATACGCTTCTTCATTTACCGGATTTGTGTATGTCATGAGTTAGGCTCCTTTAAACAATATTTGTATCATTTGTTTTATCACAAAATTATCTAATTTTGATTTAAGAGGTGTTTCAAAATCACGATTATCTCTCCAATGTAAATGATCGTTGTATATCAGCCCTAACAACGCCCACACTTCCGAGTAATCAATTCCTCTTTCAGCTATAAATTCGAGCTTGTTTTTTGTTCTATGTGTTTTCAAAAATTGAGCTTTATCTTCTTCAGATTCCAATTTATGATATGCTAATTCTTCAATTTTTATGCGAACAGCCAAACAAACACTTAAACAATTATAAGGCTGATCATTTAAATATTTAAAACCTCTCTATATAATTGTTCATACCATTCTAAATTATTGTGTCCTTCAACAATTTGAGTTTCGTTATGAAAATGAAACAAAAATTTACTGATATTATCGGATGAATCTCTCTTTTTCATCAACTCAATAACTTCACCAGTGCAAGATCCAGTTTTTTGCAAATACCGAATTTGTAATTTATGTTTTTGAAAACAAAAGTGATGAAAATACTCTGGATCAAGGTGAGTAAGAAGGATACAATATAAATTTTTTCCAGACTTTTTATATTCTTCAATAAATTTTGTTATATAGTATTGGAATGCAATCAAATTTGCATCATCTAAGTAATCAAATATTTCATCAATAATCAATAGGTTATTTTCTTTTTTTAATTCCCTTCTAGCACAATATAATTTTGAAATGAATGTTAAAATATCCCTCTGTCCATTGGATATTCTTTTAGCAGAAGGAAAAGATATCGTTAATTTCCTAGGGCTTCGACCTTGTTCGGTAATTTTTAAATCTGAGCTATGCGTCGTATCAAAGTTACTAATTAAGTCTTCAACATATTCTTTGTTAACTTTGTATGCACACCATGTGGCATACGCACCATATTCATTAGAAAGCATAAAATCAACAAGCTGAATACTTTCTAAATACAGTATTCCATTATTTTCTTTATTTTTGCTGAATTTTTCAATTATTCCTTTTAAACTATGCAAACATTCTATATTATCAAAATCAGAAATTAAATGTTCGTTAATTTGTGATAAAATAGTCTCTGCAGTTCCAACGTAAGTATTTATTTTATTTTTTATATTTATTAGCGGATTTTTATAAGAGCGCACCTTCTTAAATTCGTCAATATTTATTTTCTTTAATTCATCTATAAGTTTTGTATTTTCAATCAGATATAAAATACTTGTTAATATTTTGCCATTTTTCCCAAAATCTGTCTTATTAGTAGATATTGAATAAACAATACTTGGTTTATTTGGTATTCTACTCTCTAATTCAATATCTTGAATGGCAAGTAAAGCTTTATGTCCTATAAAGCTTCCCCTATATTGTCCCTGACTTTTTGCATATAAAGAACTATTTATAACAAAACATGAAAAATTACGGCTGAAAGTATTTTGAGTAGAATTTATATTGTATGTTGCTTCATCTATCACAATTTCTATTGATGCATCAGAGGCATTGTGACCTTCACATATATTATCATCATCTAAAGTAATTCTGCTATTATTAAAAGAATTAAAAGCCACAGCAAAAGAACTCTTTCCAAATCCGTTAGGTGCAACTAATATTGAAGGTTTATTCGGATATAAATCTAAATTAAATTTTTTATCTTTAATGCCTTTAATCGCTTTTATTCTTATACTATTAAGCATGATTAGTCCTCGGTAAATGATAATTTATCGGTGGAAGTGAGAGCCGAAATATCCACGTTTGAAACATCAATTTCGCCACTCATGAGTTTTGGCAACAACGCATCCCGAAGAGAGGCAAGCCTTTCACTTTCGAAGCAATTCTTTGCTATCAATTCAAAAATTGGAGCAACAATATTTTTATAATCTTTAATCAGCGTTGATTTAGGTAAAGAAAGTGTCAATTGCTCAACATTTTGCTTATTTATATGTTGCTGTGCACCACCTGTTTGATGAGATAATAGTTCTTTTATATTGTAGCAAATATAAGGATAAATGAATTCATATGGCAAAGTTTCATTTTCTAAAACGCCAACAACAGATTGATTTGTGCAAGAATCTATTTCAAGTAAACTAATTTGACCAAGTGTAGCACCGGTAATAGCAAGGACAGTTGTTTTTCTAGGAAGTAGCTTTGTAGCTGAATGTTTTAAGCCAATTTCTGTTATATATTCGCTAGCTTTGGTAATTCTGAAATTATTAACTTCTCCGGAGTTGATCCAAGCAATATTTCCACCCCAATATTCTGATTTTATTCTACTTGGAGTTCCTCCTAATTCACACTTACAAACAACACCAAGGGTTGTTTCTCTTTCTACTTCGTATTCTTTATCCACAAACCACGACTTAAACAGAGCCTGAGCCTGTTGTTCTAAATTATTATTTATCTTATTATTCAGCTCAATTTTATCATCCAACGCACCCAACACCCCCGCAATCTTCTTCTGAATGTCTTTATTTTTAGGAATGCAAACATCAATTTTTGAAAATTGTGATTTATTGAGAATAGATAGTGTTGTCGATTGCCCCTCATAATTTTTGAAATATGGCCATAGAGATTTCATTAAGTAGTATACAAAATTCGCATCATTTTCATCATTTGCTATAATAGAATTAATCTGCTGATTGCTAATGCTTTGTTTTGTTGTCATTGAAACATAGCCAATATTGCCAATACAGGAAACACAAATAGCATTTTTAGGCAAAATAGAACCTTTAACAGACAACATCCCCTCATTAGATAAATATCTCTCTGTTTCAAAAATGTGTTTTGATGATTGAATATCTTTTGGAGTTATAAAGGGAATGTCGCCACACCAATAAGCATCAACTTTGGTTGAAGGTGTCTTTCCAGTAACAACTTCTCCTAAATCCCCCAATTTAATTTCCCGCCATTTAGTCATTGGACGGTTCCTCTATATTTAATTTTTCATCTATTTTTTTCTTAGACAACTCCGACTTAAAGAAATTATGATGAGTATAGCTTTCATTCTTATTTTTCTGGTCGTTAGTTAAATCTGTTAAAAAAGAAAGAGCTTCATCATATGCTTTTTTGGCAACATCACCAGAATAATTTGATTTTAATTCAGGATATTTCTTTGTCATTATGTATAACATTGCATATATTGAATGTAACAAATGCTCTTCATTGTGCTTTTTATTTTCTGCAATTATATATTTATATAAATAATATGAGCAGAGTAGATTATCCGCATTATCAACATCATCATATACTTCATCATAATATAGTTCCGTAATTTTACTGCGGCTTATTTTAGCTCTATTTGGAATTTCTTTATATATGGAGCAATACGTTTGAAGCAAGGTTTCAGAATTAATACTTTCTGGAGTAATTTTTTCTTCTGTGTCTCTATAAATTATTAAAGTAATTCCTTTTGTCGCAAAATAGCCTTTAATTTTTTTAAGATTTTCATTACCACTCTTAAGATCAAACAAAGTAATTTTATTCTGATTATTTGTTCCATAAATTATTGCACTAGTTTTATCTTCGTCAGTTGTTTGATAAACTCTAACCATAACATATGCCTCATAAAATGGTTGTTTATCTTCTTCTGGTAGGCCCTTAAAGAGATTATATAAAGTTTTTGTTGTCTGTCCCCCATTAATTATGTACGGATCCTCTAATATTAATTTTTCTTCTCCCATTACTTTTATGGGTTCAACATTTTTACAAACAATCGATATACCATTATTTTTATACCAAAACATTTTAGGATCATTTATTAAACTATAAGAAATGTTTTTATTAATTTCGCTTTTTAACAAGCGTCTTACATTGCGATCCAATAATATTTCTCCACATTCATCAAATAGTTTAGCTAGTTCATAAGCTTTTATGTTTGCAATATACGCATTAATTCCAAAATTGATAGGTAATGTATTACCGTATACTGATATTTCTTTTTTACCAACTTTTCTTCTATCATTTACAAAAAAATCATATTCATTAAATATCTTATAAGAATTAATGATATTATGTTGGGATTGAAAATTCTTTAATTTGTTTTTTTCTTGTTCATTTATATCTGCACCATTTGTGACAAAATATAGATTTATATGAACGTCTGAATATGAATAATTTCTAATAATATCTTGAAACTCAGTATATTTGTTTTTTAAGTACAAATTCATTGATAGATTTTCTGTATTGGCTTCAATAAAAATTTGTCTTACATGATTTAAAAATTTATCAACTTCATTTGCACCGATGGTTTTATCTAAATTTTGTTCATTTTTAAATTTTGCTTGAAAAAGATTCAAATTAATTTCACCTTCTTGTTCGGTATCAATTTGGCAAATATCAATATCACAATCATCTCCACCATCTGTTATCATATCAATAATATCATTAACATCATTATTTGATAAAAATCTTTGTAAAGAATAGACTACAAAAGAAAACGTTAAAGCCTTTTCACTTTCTGGGTTTATATTGCGCTCTTCAAATACATTTAAATCTATCAATTGTTGCTTCAATGAAGTTAACTTATTTAATAAAATATTATTTTCCAAACTTTTCATAGTCCAAGTCTCCTAGTCCTTTTTACTCATATACCACCTTTTGAGCCAGCAAAATAAGCTGTTTTAATAGGCTTTTTAATTTATTTCTGTATTCAACCGACTGGTGGTGCATCGAATAATTCAACATTACATCAGCCGCAGAGTGAGGTATTGACATACCTGTATAATTAATCGGATTTGGCTGATTAAAATAATTATGAGGCATAAAGGGATTTGAAAAATAAGACATATATCCACCATTATAAGCCTCATCTACCATTTTTATTGTGGAATCTGCGTATTTTTCAAAGGCCTCATACAAATCCTTATCCAAATTTTCATTTGCCAACAAGTCAATTCCTTTGCCGAGGACTTCAAGTAATTCTTTTAATGCTTTTTGTTTGCTACTATCAAACATTACTTATCCTCCTTTTCTTCTTTTGGTTCTTCTTGTTTAGCTTTCTCTTCCGCTTTTTTTGCGACCAATTCATCGAAATTGGTCTTATTTTCTTTTTGCTCTTCAACAGTTTCCGGATTTAACTCAGCACCACCTGGCAGTTTTGTCATACGGGAGAGCATACTACGAATATCTTTCCTAAAAACAAATATACATACCGCAACCAAAACCGGCCAAGCTAAGTGCTCACATAACCCTAAAATAAAACTTTGCCAAGGGTACATCTTAAATCTCCCCCTTATTCAATACGCTGATAATTACTTGTTTCATCATTTCTTTTTCTTCTGGCTTACTTTCAGCGATTAAAATAGTGAGGGCAAACAAAGCCGCATTATCAATAAGTTGAGTGTTATTTTGATATAAAATTCCGTTTTTATCCAGAAAATACAGGAAACAAGCTGCCCCAATTCGTTTGTTGCCATCCGTAAAGCTATGATTTTTAACTAGAAAATAGAGCAACATTGCTGCTTTTTCTTCTAATGAAGGATAACATTCTTGTCCTCCGAATGTCTGGTAGATTTGATTAATTGAGCTATCAAAACTCTCATCTTTGGGGTTTGCAAACACATCAGAACCAAACTCCGGCTTCATTTTATCTATAACATTCAAAAATTCTTCTTTTTTAATAATTATCGCTGGTTTGATTGTTTTCCCTTTAGTATCAAGAGTTTTGTTATCATAATCATCTAATAAATCCAGCCCCGAAGCAAAATCTGCCATTAAGGCACTTAATTTTTTAGCATCATCTAGATTATCTGCCTGATGCTCTATGCTCCGATTTAAGAGTTTGATGGCATTTTGTAATTGAGCAACTTTGGATTTTTGCTCTTGGAACCGTTTTTCGTTAATAGCATAGCCATCAACAAGGTATTGTTTTAAAATGCCAGTTGCCCATTTGCGAAATTGAGTGGCAATTTTTGAATTAACACGATAACCAACTGAAATTATCATATCCAAGTTATAATAATCAACTTGATAGGTTTTGCCATCTTTGGCAGTTGTTGCAAATTTTGCAACAACTGATTCTTTATCTAATTCTTCTGATAAAAAAACATTCTTAATATGGCGAGATATTGTTGATTTATCCTTTTGAAATAAAGATGAAATTTGATCAAGAGAGAGCCAAATAGTCTGTTCTTGTAGATGAACGTCTATCTGCATTTTTCCGTCTGCTGATTGATAAATCGCAATGTTTTTCTGTTGTTCTATCATAAACTAAATCTCCCAGCCGATGGCTTTTAGTTTTTCGCGGATTTCGTTTTGGAGAGTGTCGGACTGCTTAAACATCTCGGAAAGTTCGCTGGTCAGGCGTTTCATTTTCTCTTCAAACGGCTCGCCGTCATCTTCTTGCTCTTCAATACCGACATAACGTCCAGGAGTTAAAATATAATCCTGTGCCGCAATTTCTGCCGTTGTTGCCACCGCGCAGAAACCTTTGACATTTTCCAACTTGCCATTTTGAAATGCCGTAAAAGTATCCGCCAATTTTTTAATATCTTCGTCTGTAAAATCGCGGTGTTTGCGGTCAACCATATACCCCATTTTACGCGCATCTATAAATACAGTGCGTCCTTTTTGTTGTTTATTTTTACTGATAAACCACAATGTTACCGGAATTGTTACGCTATAAAATAGTTGCGGCGGCAGAGCGATAATTCCCTCAACCAAATCGGCTTCGATAATATTTTTGCGGATTTCACCTTCGCCGCTGGTTTGCGTTGCAAGCGCACCGTTTGCCAACACTAAACCGATTTTTCCATTCGGTGCGAGGTGGTGTATCATATGCTGAATCCATGCATAGTTGGCATTACCTGCAGGCGGCGTACCATATTTCCAACGCACATCATCAAGGAGCTTGTCTTGTCCCCAGTTGGAAAGGTTAAAAGGTGGATTGGCCATGATAAAATCAAACTTTTCGTGCGGGTGCAGGTCATTAAAAAATGTATCGGCTTGATAAGGCCCAAAATCAGCATCAATTCCGCGAATAGCCATATTCATCTTGGCCATTTTCCAAGTATCGGCATTAGATTCTTGTCCATAAACAGAGATTTTATCCCGATTGCCGCCATGTGCCTGCAAAAATTTAACTGACTGAACAAACATTCCGCCGGAACCACAGCAAGGGTCATAAACGCGGCAGTTATCAAACGGTTTCAATACTTCCACAATGGTTTTAACAATGCTTGACGGCGTGTAAAATTCACCGCCTTTGGTGCCTTCGTATGCGGCAAACTGGGCGATACAGTATTCATAAGTGCGCCCGAGCAGGTCTTTATCCTCATCTGTTTCCGACATATCAATATTATTGGTAAAAAGGTCAACCACATTACCTAAAACGCGTTTATCAAGGTCCTGATTGGCATAATTTTTCGGCAGAACATTTTTAAGGGTTTTGTTCTCGGCTTCTATCGCCCGCATAGCTTCATCTATAACCATACCGATTTCCGGTGTATGAGCGGCTTCAGCAATTTTGCTCCAACGTGCGGCTTCCGGAACATAAAATATACCTTCCATGGTATAAGCATCTTTCTCGTCCTCAAAACCATCGCCCTCAGCAACAAGCTGATTATAACGCTTTTCAAAGGCAAATGAAATGTAGCGCAGAAAAATAAGTCCGACGATTACCTTACGATAATCTGCCGCCGGAATATGTCCCCACAGCTCACAAGCTGCATCCCAAATTTGCTTTTCAAAACCAATATTGGCGTTATTTTTTCCTGCCATTTTAGACCTCTTATTATTGTAACCTTTACAAACTAACGCATAAACGCATTTGCTACATGATATTCGCTATGGTGTTAAGAGTCAAAATAAATATAAAGATTTACTCTGGAATCTATCGCAACAATTCTTAAAAATGGAGACTTAAAATGAAAGAAGCAGTTATAAATGAAATAATTTTGGAAATGCAATCAAAAGTAGATAATTTTCAATTGATTGAATTAAAAAGCGCATTAGAACGGATATTTTATAAATACGAAATCAAGGAAAAGATTGATTTTGAAGATACAGAAATATCAAATGCATCATATATTGAACTATTTCTATCGGCAAAAAAAATTGAGGGATGCTCTCTAAAATCAATAAAATATTACAATGCTACAATTACTAACATGCTGAAAATCGTAAATAAAAATATCAAACAAATTGTAACCGATGATTTACGTACTTATTTAACAGACTATCAAATAAATAATAATTCAAGCCGAGTTACCATCGACAATATACGGCGCATATTATCTAGCTTTTTTGCATGGCTTGAAGATGAGAATTACATTATTAAAAGTCCGGTACGTCGGATACATAAGGTTAAAACCGGTACCAATATCAAAGAAACATATTCAGATGAAATGTTGGAGCTAATGCGTGATGAATGCGGAAATCTACGTGATTTAGCAATGATAGATATGTTAGCCTCTACCGGAATGCGCGTTGGAGAAATGGTGTTACTTAATCGCGAGGACATAAATTTTACGGAACGAGAATGTGTGGTATTTGGAAAAGGTGATAAAGAGAGGATCGTTTATTTTGATGCTAGAACAAAAATTCATTTACAGAATTATTTGGAAAGCCGGACAGATAGTAATACCGCGCTGTTTGTATCCTTAAAATCGCCATATAACCGTTTAGAAATTAGCGGAATTGAGGTTAGGCTTCGTGAGCTTGGATTGCGTTTGAATATTCCAAAGGTGCATCCGCATAAATTCCGCCGGACACTTGCAACAATGGCCATTGATAAAGGAATGCCAATAGAACAGCTTCAAAAATTGCTCGGTCACTCAAGAATTGACACAACTTTGCAATACGCAATGGTTAAACAGAGTAATGTTAAGCTCGCCCACCGCAAGTTCATTGGATAAATAATAATTTAGAACAACAGGCTCAGGCTTTGTTTAACGAGGAAATAGTAAATAATTTAAAGCAAGGGTGCATAGGAGATTATTGTAGTATTAAATCAGGATTTGCTTTTAAGAGCTCTTGGTGGCAAAATACAGGTGTTCGTGTCATAAAAATAAAAAACATTGAACCTTCAGGATTAAATCTACAAGAATGTTCCTTTGTTTCAGAAGATAAAGTTTCAATAGCCAAAGAGTTTATTGTCAAAGGTGGAGATTTATTGATTGCTATGACAGGAGCAACTATTGGTAAATTTGCAATAGTTCCTCATGTAGATGAAATATTATTGGTAAATCAGCGTGTTGGCAAATTCTTTTTAGGGGATAATCCGCTAGAAAAACTACCATTTATTTATTGCACTTTAAAACAGCCGGAAGTTGTTTCAGAAATAATAAATCGCGGACAAGGCAGTGCTCAACCAAATATCAGTGGAAACGATATCATGTCCATAACTTGCAATTATCCTGACGAAAATATTATCGCAGGTTTTAACAATATTTGCCGTCCGTATTTTGAAAAAATAATTACAAACCAATACGAAAACACCAGACTTGCGGCGCTTCGGGATGCGTTGTTACCGAAACTCATGAGTGGCGAAATTGATGTTTCAAACGTGGATATTTCTACTCTCACTTCCACCGATAAATTATCATTTAGATGTCGATCACCACCCAAGAATATATCATATCGTTTCTCCTGTTATTTTCCTCTTAATTCGGTCATTTGTGACATTTTCATTCGGTCATTTGTGACATTTTCATTCGGTCATTTGTGGAATTTTTCCCATATTTCTGCACTTTTATTGCATTATTTACTGGATATAATTTTATTTCCAAGCATTCATTGTGTTGTGTTAACCAGATAGAAAGGATACAAACATGACAACACAAAAGAAAAGCTCAAGAGCTAAGGCCACAACAAAAAAATCAACCTCCAAAGCTAAAGTAGAAATCAAAATAGAACAGGTAGCGCTAGACCACCGCGATAAAACAGCCTTTATGGTTGTAATGCTCAGACGTCCGGAAGGTGCAACCTTAAAAGAAATGGCAGAGGCTCTTGGGGGGAAAGAAAACTCCATACGCGGTGCAATGTCGGCTTATGCAAAAAAGACCGGTGGAACCATCGCCTCTGAAAAGAAAGCAGACATCCGGACTTATTACCTTAAAACCACCGCTTAAATTACCATCCAACAGAAAAGGGGCTGATTATCGGCCCCTATTTTTTTACTTAAAAATCAAGATGACTAACATTTTTAATCAAATATATCTCATTGATTTTCAAAATATTTCATCTAAATTCGGTCTTTTGTGGAAATTTATCTCACAGCTCCTTACTCAAGATATCCTGGCTTTCGGTGAGCATTTTGCGGATATACTCGTCCAAGATTGCGGAGGTTTGGTGTTCGTCGGTTCCGAGTTCGGCGGCGATTAAGGCACCGTAGCGTACCGGGAAATCTCTCAACGCCCGACCGAGATTAAAGGCATAATTGCCGGCACGTTTACGGTCAACCATTTCACCGGTCAACATTCGCAACTTGGCCTTCGCCAACATCGCCCGGTAATAAATATCTGCCGTTTTGGCCTGCTGAAACGTGCCCATATTGCTCATACGAACGCCACCTTGCGCCTCAAACAGCGGATCCGGTTTGCGTTGCTGTGCCGGATCGGTATTCATAAACCACTCCCGGTTTGCTTCGTCCACATCAATTTTATCATCTCTCGTTTTATGAATACGCCCGAACTTTATCGCCGTCTGCACCGCATTCAGGTTCACCCCGCGAATACGCGCATATTCTCGCATTGATACTAATCTTCCCATTAGATTTTCCTTTCAAAACCCTAGGTGACCAGCCGGATTTATAAAATGACCAGCCCGCATTTTAAGGAGTTGTTACAACTATTTGATATTGCATTGTTTTTCAAAGCACCCGACCAGCCGGAATTTTTCTGTTCAACTAGCGAAACGGCGCGGCTTGCGGCCCCGCATACGAAAAATCGTCAGGTAGGACCCATTGGTTAGCACCGCGCCGGCATTGCAAATTTACAGTTCTCGCATTCTCTTGAAGAACTTATAAATCGTCTCTTTGCTGATATGTAGCGTGCGCGACACACTGTCAATGCTTTCACCTTCCATGATAAGTCGCATGGCCTTTTTAAGTTTCGGCGTATCGGCTCTTTCAAGAAACTCATAAGCCATCAACATCCGAACATTGTCAGTAGATGTGCTTAAATTGGCGCAAAAAAAATCCCCATCAGATTAATCAGAATCTAATGAGGATGTTAAATGTGCGCGGGTTCGCTTTCGTTTGTCCAGTAAGTGCAAGGCATATTGACGCAGGTCATGAACCACTAATGCTTCGTCAACATCAGGGATTTCGTAAAACTTATACAAATAGTGGCATAGCATGTCCTGCGCAATATCTTCCCGGTCGTCATAGCCGAAGTACGGCGTCGACAACAATTTTTTGATTTGAGCACAGATTGTGATACGGATATACTGCGGAAATCCGTTGAAAACTTCTTTATTCATGATTAATCCCTGATGTTTGAAATTTAAAACAAAAAACGGGGGCGGCTTTTTAAGGCCGTCCCCGGTAGTCCGAATTAAAAGTTCAGATAGTTCAAATAGTCACAAAAAAATGGGAGGTCATTCGAACCTCCCGATCATACCAAGAAATGTATGTGTTTTTGCTAAAAATGTCTTGTAAAAAATTGTCTATACAAAATAGTTGTTCAAAAATGCCAACACGCAAAGTAACTCATTGATAGTGCATTATATTATTTTTGAGTTATTTCTAAAGTTAAGAATTTTGCGTGCACTTACTTGCACATTATACCTCAAAAATATCTCATTTCCCGGTAAAATGTCCACTCAAAAAATGTGCACCACATTTTCATCGCCGATGATACCGTAAAACTAATTCAATTTCCGGTAAAATGTCCAGTGCTAAGATGTTCGGAACATCTTCCCGATTATATCTCAGAATTACACCAATTTAGGGTAAAATGTCCACGAGTTTTTTGTTCGCAACATCTTTTGCAGATTATACCAGTAAATTACCTCATTTTATGCAAAAATGTCCACGACTTTTTTGTATACACAATTTCTTCCGATTATATTTGAAATATTGCACATTTTTGGGAAAAATGTAAACATCAAAGATGTCATTACAACTTTCTCCCGATTATACATTAAATTCTAGTCAAATTCGGTGAAAATGTTAAGTACTTTTTTGTTCAGAACATTTTTTCCCCAATCATACTGGTATTTATAAACCATTTTGCTGAAAATGTTGCATGTTTTTTTGTTGCAACATTTTTGCTGGTTTTGTTACATCAAAATCATGAACTTCAAATACTTGGGATTAATCATGAATAGATAATAATACCAAGGTTACAAAGCCTACCGCATTATAACCTCTTTTATAATAATTTTTTTAAGATTTGTCGCGCACTTTTTTGTCGCGACAAAATAGTTGTTAAAAGCCCGATAAATCAACCTTAAACAGCTCTTTAAAATGACAAATCGGGAGCAATTTATTCATCGCCCCCGATTATATCCGGTTTTATAACCTAAAAATTCAAAAATGTCTCATACTTTTTTGTCTCCAACATTTTTCCCTTTGAGATAAAAGGAAATTTTTATTAACACCCGATGAAACCGTCGCCACATCTCGGCTCGCCCGTAACCGAATTCCCGGCATAAGAATTTCCAAGGAATATAGTTGGCTCGCTTCCATGCAAGCCGTCGTTCCTCCGGTTCCAAAATCGTAAACCAATCTAAAACCACGCGTTCCCATGTATCAATTTGTTCCGGGGTTGGTTGGAGTTTAGGCGGTTTACGTTCCATCAACTCCATTTCTTGCTGAGAATAGATAATCTCAAATTGCCAGCCTGAGGCTTTCGGTGGTCTGATCTTTGGCATCATACGATCAACAAATGCCGCAGTCTGCAGGTCTTGTTTGATTTGCTCAACGGTTATCATAACGCACCGCCTTTGCTGAGCTCTTTTGCGTATTCTCGCTTCAAGACCGCAACTTCAAATTCATGCAAGGAAAGTTCGTTATCTTTGCAATACCATTGCCGAACAGCCTTCTGCCAGTCACGCGCAATACACTTCTTGCCATGCTTCCAACCGCGCTCATTGTGCCAACTGATGAAAGCCGGTATATCGATCGTTATCCCGATTTCATTACAATAACCGGCCACATCGTCCGCCGTCGGCGCTCCGATGTAGCTCAAGTTATCCACAAGAGCCGCCTCTCTTTCTCTACAATCCTTATCATTAACCTTATCAGATTCCTTCTCATTCTCCGACTCCTTCTCCTGTTGGCGACCGGTTGACGGAAACTCAATAACTTCGCTGACCGTTCGTTTAGCGTTCGCTTTGCGACGGCTGACCGCGCGTTTGGCATTTTGTGCGTTAATTTCGCAGGTTTGACGCCATTTCTCATTGTGATTTGCAATCACTTGTTGAATCGCATCAAATCTTTTTTTATTCAGCTCCGATAATTTTATTGACGTGGCACCGAATAAATTAAATTCACATATCGCAACAATTAAATTTGCAATCTCGCTTTTCTTAAAGTTATGCACAGAAGCAAGGAAGTCTGCCGGATAGATGATAATTGAGTTTTTTCTATTTTCCATCGCCGCCTCCTTTTTTAAGCGTTTGCTTAATGCGCTTTAAGCCGGCCACCCATTTGTGGGCAAGCTCGGAGCGTTTACCTTCTTCCTCAATGCGCTTTTCAAGTTCGTCCAAAGCCGTCATCTCAAGATTAAGCAGATAGGCAACCGGAATTTTGCGGATTTCTGCAGTAACGTAGTGCTTTTTATCTCTGTGAAACATGTTATTTCTCCTTTTCTAAAATTCTTGTTTCACTAAGGAACACTCCGCAAAATCGGAAAATCGTTCGGCAAAATTTGAAAAAAATATAAAAAAATTGCCCCGGATATATTCCGAGGCGGTAAATGATTGATTTTCCTAGTCTAAAATCGTGAAGCCGAACTGTTTAACCTGATCCTCCCAAATCGGCGGGATAGTTTTACGCAATAAATTGCGCAGGTATAATTTCGGCGGTTGATGGCCTTTCAATATCGTACGGATAATTGCCGGCGATAGTGAAGTCAAGCGCAACAGCCGACCGATATGAGAAGCATCGGTATTTTCTGTGATAGCCAAATCGGCGATACTCATTTTCTTCTGATCCATCATTTTTTGATACTTAAACCCGAGACAAATTCCCTTAATCAGCTCATTATCAAAATGCGGTTCAACCTCTATATTTTCCGGCAAATGAATTTCCGTCCGACCTTTATGTTTTACAAACGGCATCGGCAAAATTGTCTGATGTCCGGTTGTTTTTTGCAACAGATGATCCGGAAGCAGGCTCAAACCTAAGTCCGTCCAGTTTATCTCCATGGTTTCGGCATTAACCGTCACACTGGTTATCATCAGGCGCATTAAAAGCAGTTGATGTCTTTCCGAAAGCTTATTAAATACCCGTTCCGGCGAGCGCAAAACTCTTAATAACTCCATTGATTTATTCGGCGCGACTTTCTCAAGCAGACCTTGAAAAACTTTCGGGTCCAAAAACAGTTGTGATACAATCTTTATCATACATTCGTCCATCGTAACCACCGGCACAGATCCGTTGGTGCATTTATGATGTCCGTACATTTTCGCCACCGTTGAGGTGTAATAATAGCGCTTCATTCCATGCGCTTGGCTGGAAGTAGGTGTCATCAATGAATGACAGCACCCGCAAGTCAAAAGACCGCGCATAATCCCGACTTCATTCTTATCATACATACAAGTGCGTTGTTTCTTCGGCTTTTCAGCCACCACATTTTGTGCCGCCTTAAAAATCTCCTCGCTGACAATGGCTTCGTGTTGTCCGTCATAAAGCACATCCTGATGTTTAATCTTGCCCATATAAATCGGGTTTTTAAGCATGCGGTCAATCGAGGCTCTGGCAAAGGTTTTCATGCCAGCTTCTTCCATCAGCTTGGATACGGCAAGTGGCGATTTATACTCCAGATATTTTTCAAACATAAACTTGATCGCTTTGGCTTCATCAGGCTTTATAACCAGCTTGCGTTTAATCGGCTCATAACCGTACGGCACGCAACCGCCCATCCAAGTTCCTTTCTTCTTGGAAGCGGCAACTTTATCGCGGATACGTTCTCCGCTGATTTCACGCTCGAACTGAGCAAAGGACAACAGCATATTTAAGGTCAACCGACCCATGCTGTCGGCAGTATTAAAGTTTTGTGTTACCGAGACAAACGAACAATTATATTTATCAAAAATATCAACCATCTTGGCAAAATCGGTCAGCGAACGGGTAAGACGGTCAATTTTATAAACCACAATCATATTCACTTTGCCGGATTCAACATCTTGCAACAAACGTTTAAGTGACGGCCGGTTCATATTTCCACCGCTAAAACCGCCATCGTCATAATGCTCTTTAATCAGCACCCAGCCTTGGTGCTTTTGGCTTTTAACATAATTTTCGCCGGCCTCGCGCTGAGCCTCCAGGGTATTAAACTCTTTTTCCAAGCCTTCGTCCGTTGATTTTCTGGTATAAACCGCACACTTGATTTCTTCCATCGCTATACTCCGAAAAATGCCTGTCCCGATATTTTGCGCCCGGTAATGGCTCTGGCCACCGCACCGAGCGATTTATAAAACTCACCGTCCATCATAAAACCGCCGTTGACAACGCGCACTTTATAAGTTGCACCTTTGTATTTTTTCACGAGCTCAATACCGGCAACCATTTTATGCTCGCTCAATTCCTTAATTTCCATATTCTCTAACATCCGGAGTGTTTTGTTATCCAGCCCGCCGAAGCGCATTTCCTGCAATTTGTTGGTAATGCGCCAGACATAATATTCCTTGCTGGTGGAAGTCGTCGGTATGTTAAACAGAGCCTCGTAATATTCCTTCAGTTCAGGAAATGTGAGCGCTGGGATTTTGCGCAAGTCCACATTTAAATCCACCTTAATCATCGGTTTCTCCTTTTGTGTCTTTTTCGTTGTTTTCTTCTATCAGCACCAGAACGGCACTAAATATTAAATTGATTAAATTATCCATTGGTCACCTCTTGGTGACATGAACACTCTCTTTTTCGTTATTATCCAGTAAATTAGATACTTTTCCGCCATTTTCTTGCTCATCAAGCAAAATCATCACCGGAGTTGAGAGAAGTTCAATCAAAGTTTCAAAAGCATTGTCTGTATCCATTTTTTTTCCTTTCAACAGACAACACTCCGCAAAATCAAAAAATCGTTCGGACTAATTTAAAAATTTTTTAAGTAACAAAAACAGGGGTTTTGAAACGCGAACAGTTGGAAATAAAAAGCCTTAGTTTTAAGCCGAATTTGGTCGGGTCTGTCCCGACCAAAAGTATCTATTTTGGTATCTTTTTTGGGAAATTGGTAAAAATAAAAAATAGATACGCGACCAGACCAGCGCATAAAAGAGCTCATAAAGTAAATGCATAGAAAATCGAAAAGTGCCGGAAAATAAGGGATATAGAGGGTATAAATTGCGCTAAAATCGCACCCGAGAATTTAAAACAAAAAAACCTCTTCTTTGCGAAGAGGCTTTTATATGGTGGGCGCTGATGGACTTGAACCAACGACCAGACCGTTATGAGCGGCCGGCTCTAACCAACTGAGCTAAGCGCCCTTAATAATATATGTTTACCACGATTTCCGCAGTTGCCTCTTTTTTCTTCACAAGAGCCGGGCCGTAGTCGCTCCGTAAAGCTCGCCGCAGGCTCACTAACGCCGCTCCTGTCGTTTGCTCGTAACGGTTGGTTCGGTCGCTGCCGCTTTCCTCCCAACCTAACTACACTGCACCTTTCGTCAAAAAATTTGCATCCAAGCAAATTTTTTATCCTCAAGCTAACCAACTGAGCTAAGCGCCCTTAATAATATATGTTTACCACGATTTCCGCAGTTGCCTCTTTTTTCTTCACAAGAGCCAAACCGTAGTCGCTCCGTAAAGCTCGTCACAGGTTTATTAGTGAAAGTTAAACTTATGCGAGAGTGTTTGCAAAATATGTCAAATACTCATATTAGTCAAGCAAAATTATGCACATTGTAACAAAAAACCGATGGGAATATTTTTTTTGTTTTCTTTTGTATTAAAAAGTATATAGTGCTTTTTAAGGTGAAAAGTTTATGATTGAAAAAGAATTTAAAATTGAAAGTCCGTTTGAGCCATCAGGTGACCAACCACAAGCAATTAAGGAATTATGCGATGGTTTGGCGCGCGGCGAACGCAGCCAAGTGCTTTTGGGTGTGACCGGTTCGGGCAAAACTTTTACTATGGCTAAAATTATTGAACAAGCCAAACGGCCGGCGCTGATTATGGCACCCAATAAAATTTTGGCAGCGCAGCTTTATGCGGAAATGAAGGAGTTTTTTCCGCACAATCGGGTGGAATATTTTGTTTCGTACTATGATTATTATCAGCCGGAAGCCTATATTCCCAAAACCGATACTTATATTGAAAAAGATTCGGCCATCAATGAGCAAATTGACCGAATGCGTCATGGTGCCACACGCAATGTTTTGGAAGAAAATGATGTGATTATCGTTGCCTCGGTTTCCTGCATTTACGGCTTGGGCAGTATGGAATCGTATTCTTCCATGGCGTTTGGGCTTAAAGTCGGTGATGTGATAGATCCCGCCGATATTTACCGCAATTTGGCCGAATTGCAATATGAGCGCAACCAGATAAATTTTGTGCGCAGCACTTTCCGCGTCAACGGCGACACGTTGGATATTTTTCCGGCGCACTATGAAGACCGCGCCTGGCGGATTTCTTTTTTTGGTGATGAAATTGAAAGCATTGCCGAAATTGATTCTCTGACCGGCAAAAAAACCGCCGATTTAACCGAAATCACGGTTTATCCGGCCAACCATTATGTTACGCCGCGGCCGGCGCTGTCACAGGCAATTACCCACATTAAAGAAGATTTGGAAATCCGTCTGCAGGAACTTAAAAGTCAAAACAAACTTTTGGAGGCGCAACGTTTGGAGCAGCGCACCCGTTTTGATTTGGAAATGCTGGAAACGACCGGACATTGCAAGGGAATTGAGAATTATTCCCGTTACTTGACAGGACGTAAACCCGGCGAACCGCCGCCGACTTTGTTTGAATATTTTCCCAAAAACGCGCTTCTGTTTGTTGACGAAAGCCATATTTCCGTGCCGCAAATCGGCGGTATGTTCCGTGGCGACTTCAACCGTAAAAGCACGCTTTCCGACTATGGCTTCCGGCTACCGTCGTGCATAGACAACCGGCCGTTAAAGTTTGAAGAATGGGACGCCATGCGGCCGCAGACGATTTTTGTTTCTGCCACACCTGGGGATTGGGAACTGCAGCAAAGCCACGGAACTTTTGCCGAGCAGGTTATTCGTCCGACCGGTTTGACCGACCCGCTTTGCATTGTGCGTCCGGTGGAAAACCAGATTGACGATTTGATGAACGAATGCCGAAAAACCGCTGCCAAAGGCGAGCGCGTGTTGGTCACGACATTAACCAAAAAAATGGCGGAAGATTTGACCGAATACTTAAAAGACAACGGTATCAAAGTGCGTTATATGCACTCCGACATTGATACGTTGGAACGCATTGAAATCATCCGTGATTTGCGCTTGGGGACGTTTGATGTGTTGGTTGGCATCAACCTGTTGCGTGAAGGTCTGGATATTCCCGAATGTTCGCTGGTGGCAATTTTGGATGCCGATAAGGAAGGTTTTTTGCGTTCCACCCGTTCACTAATACAAACCATCGGTCGCGCCGCGCGCAACGCCGAAGGGCGGGTAATTTTGTATGCCGACAAGATAACCGGCTCCATCCGTGAGGCTTTGGACGAGACCAACCGCCGCCGCGAAAAACAAATCAAATACAATATTGAACATGGCATTACCCCGCAAACCATCAAGAAAAGTATTTCTTCCACCTTAAAAGAGATGACCGAAACCGACTTTGTCAAAGACGATGCGGCAAGCGTGGAAGAAATCAAGAACGTGGAAAAGAAAATCAAAGAATATACCAAGCTCATGAAAGAAGCCGCGCTTAATTTGGAATTTGAACAAGCCGCCGTTTACCGCGATAAGCTTAAAGAACTGGAAGCTTTGGCAATCAAAAATTTGTAGTTTTTTTTATCTCCAAGAGACATAAATTCGGCATTGAGTGGCGTTTTCGGCACATTGGTTGCAAAGCGTGTCAATATC
>CALXZI010000006.1 GCA_944393205.1 uncultured Alphaproteobacteria bacterium
CTTATACTCACTCACCTTTTGTTCTATACGCCGTCTCTGCCTAGACGGCGTTTCCTTGTATATGTGATACCTCCTTAACCTATCATATAGTATATCAGATGTTGTTTTCCTTAATAAAAATAGACGCTTGCAGAAAAACTGCTTTATTGATGAATTATAGCGAATTAAGCTCAATTGCTAAAGCACAAACCGATATACATTCTTGATATATAGAATATACGGTTATTTGTGTCATGTTTTTGAGATATTTCCGGTTGTTTATGCACAAATCGTCACCATACCACCTGATCGTGATGATGGTTGTTATAGGGTGGCTTTAATCGGTTTTTTAATTATTAAATAAATACAATACCTTATAAGTGCCGGATAAGGCATCTCTTTCCACATAAGCAACGGCCGACTTACTTCAATTTCTAACGCTCCTTCAAGGCGTGACGGAAAGGTGATGATATTGCAACCAAAAATGAGAAAGCGTATTTATTATTTAAACTTGATTATTTAGCATCTTCTCCGCATAATAAGACAATCATATAACAAACAACAAGGTTATATTTCATGAAAAAAGTTGCAGTTTTAGGTATGGGTATTTTTGGTACAGCCCTAGCGCTTACGGCCAATAGAGCCGGAAGTCAAGTGTTAGGTTGGGCTCGTAACAAAGATGTTGTTGAGGATATTAATCAAAGACATGCTAACACCAAATATTTGCCTGATTTAATACTGCCGCCAAGTATAAAAGCAACTTCAAACATCTCCGAATTATTTTCTTTTGCGGATATTGTATTGCTTTGCATTTCGGCTCAAGCAACGCGAGAGGTATTGCAACAAATAAAACCCTTTGTAAAACCCGATACAATAATTGTGCTTTGTGCCAAAGGCATTGAAGCAGAGAGTGGCAAACTCTTATCTGAAGTTGTAAACGAAGAAATTCCCCATGTGCAATTGGTTGTTTTATCAGGCCCCGGTTTTGCTGTTGAAATTGCAAAATGTAAAATGGCATCGGTCACGATTGCCGGAACAAAAGAAAGCCATGCATTACAAGTACGAGATGCTCTTGCAACACCATATTTTCGCCCTTATACAACAACAGATATTATCTCTCCGCAAATTGGAGGAAGCGTTAAAAATGTAATAGCTATTGCCTCAGGTGTGATTGAAGGGGCAGGGTTTGGCGATAGCGCCAGAGCAGCGCTTATTACCCGCGGGCTACACGAAATGGGCGTATTATCCAGAGCTTTGCACGGTTTGCCCGAGACCATGATGGGAATGAGTGGTTTGGGCGATTTAGTATTAACAGCCAATTGCATGCAGTCAAGAAATTTTAGTTTTGGTTATGAAATAGGTGTTAATGGTCACGCACAGGACATAATAAAGAATAATACCAAAACAGTAGAAGGAATAGCAACCGCAAAAGCCGTCATAAAACGCGCACACGCAGCATTAATTGAAATGCCTATATGCGAAACGGTAAATAAAGTACTGTTTGAAAATTTTCCATTAGATCTTGCCATGAAAGAATTGCTGCAACGTCCGTTTAGAACTGAAGGATTGTAACGTTGAGTAGTATTAAGCTTTATTTTTGTTGCAATTGTGCAACCTTTTGCACGATTTTATCCAAAGATTTATCAATTAATTTTTCATGATCAGTTGTACTCAAGCCGGTATGGATATGGTCTTTAACTTTTTTAACAGTTAGTGCTGCAATTTTTTGATTAATTTCGTTTTTTACTTTTTCAACGGCAGCGTTAATACCGTTTTCTACTTCTTGACGACGAGAAGCTAAATCTTGCTCTAATTTTTGCAACTCCGCGTTTTTAAGAAATTCAATTTCTTTTTCCGAACGTATTAAAATTTCATCAGCTTCATCTTTGGCGTGCAAAAATTTTCGCTCATATTGAGCTAAAAGTTTTTGTGCATCATCACGTAATTGTTCAGCTTGATTAATTTGATCAATAATTTCGTTTCGGCGTTTTAAAAGCATTGCTTTAAGGGCTTTTCCCAAAGGCTTAAACAATAAAACCACAACCAGTATAAAGGCAAATCCAACCCAAAATTCTGCACTTTTATAGAAAATTTCTTCGCCATGAGAGTGTATTTCTGATAAATCTTCGCTTTGTACGACGGTCGCCTCTAGTTCTGTCGGCACATCGGAAAGAACATTGTTTTCAGAAATCAAAATCGGATAATATTCTGTTTGTTCCGTCATGGTTTATTCCTTATCGGAAGAAGAAATCACATCATTTTGCACGCCGAACTTAATCAAAATGTTTTTAGCGAGTTGTTCAGATACGCTTTCAACCATATCCAACGTTTCCTGCCGTTGTTTTGTCAGCTGGTACTCGCTATCAGCAATTTTACGGTTAAGAATATCTTCAATTTCCGTATGCTTATCGGAAATTGTTTTAATCAATTCCAATCGGTTTTGCTCAATATGAGCATCAGCATCGTTTTTGGCTTTTTGCAAAGCTTTTTCATATTTATCCAAGGATTGAAGAGCCTGCTTATTAATTTTCTCGGCCTTTTGGATATAGCCGTCAATTTTACGGCGGCGTTGTTCCAAAATATCTTCAATCCTCGGGATAATAAACCACGACATAACAAACCACAGGCTGCAAAATGTCAACAGCAGCCAAAATATTTGTGATAGGTATGTTGAGGTATCAAATTGAGGCATTTTTAATTACCCGTTAAGATAATCAAAGCAATAACCAATGCATACAAAGCAATGGCCTCAATGGCGGCAAAACCGGCCCAACCGTAAATATCAACATCTTTTTTAACTTGTGGGTTACGTCCGACAGTTTCAATTACCGTGGTCCACAACTTGGTAACACCCCAAGCGGAGGCCATCATGGACAAGGCACACAAAGCAGCTGAAATATAAGCTAACGGTTCCATAAATTTTTCCTTTCAAATTCAGTTAATGATAATGTAAAGCATCACTCAAATAAATGCAGCTTAAGACGGTAAAAATAAACGCTTGCAAAACTGCAATAAACATTTCAAAAACAATAATACATGCGTCAAATAATAACGGCACGGCGCCAGCCAAACCCAAAGCAACGACAAATCCGGCCAAAATTTTCAACATAATATGCCCAACCGTCATATTTGCGACCAAACGGACGGTCAGACTAAAAGGTTTTGATAACAAAGATATGGCTTCAATCGGGACGACCAACGGCGCTAAAAGCCAAGGAATTCCCCGTGGTAAAAAAGTCCGCAAATATCCCCATTTTTTAGTATAAATTCCAACCGAGATATTAAATAGCAGAGCAAAAATCGCCAATGTTCCGACAGTTGCCAAATGCGATGTAAAAGTAAAACTATATGGAAACAGTCCCAACAAATTCCCAAAAGCGATAAATAAGAATATGCTGAAAATAAATGAAAAATATTTCAAACCTTCTTTGCCGGCACTGTTTTTCAGCAAATTATGAATAAATTCATAAGCCATTTCCGGCACGAGTTGCGCCATATCCGGAATTACTGTTCTTTTTCTTAAACAAAAACCTAAAACGAGAATCACCGCTGCAACAGCTAAAACCATAAACAAAGCCGAATTTGTAAATGAAATGTCATATCCATCAATTTCTAACGGAATAATCGGTTTTACATTAAATTGTTCCAAAGGACTGGCCATAATCATTACTCCTCGGTCTTATTTTCTACTCTAAATGTTTTATAAATGTTTAAAACACCGGCTACGCCGCCAAAAATTGTAAAAATAGCGACCAACCATGGACGAGTGGAAAACAAACCGTCTGCCAAATAACCGATTCCTGCGCCGATAAGCACACCGGATAGTAACTCTATGCTGATTTGAAAACCGGTTGCCGTATGTGTATAAGCACTTTTAGAGGTCTCTGAAACACGAACCGCGTCAAGGTTCTTTGCCTTAAAATCGCGAATACGCCGATTAATGTTTTTAATGTCTTCCGGTTCTTGCAACTTTTGTTCCTCTGTTTTATGCCAACAACTCGGTTAAATAACTTTTTAAAGTTTCATAATCAGGAACGCCGTATATAATTTCATATTGTCCGTCGTGACTAATTAAGAACGCCGGCGTACCCTGCATTTTAAGCTTGTCAATCGCTTCTTGCCGATCATTTATAATTCGTTGGGCCAAAGTATCGTCTTCAAGACATTTGCCGGCGTCGGTTTTGTTCAAACCATTGGCAAGGGCATAACGTTTTAAGATTTTTTCGGTATTAAAAGAAAGCATCCATTCTCGTTGGCTTTCAAACATCATTTTTAAAAAATTCTGGCGATTTTGCAACGGCACGCATTCTGACAGCATAGCGCCCTGCATAGATTTACGGTCTAAAGGAAAATTAATAAAAGCAACTTTTAATTTATCGCCGTCAATAAAATCTTTTTTTAATTTTGGGAGAATGTTTAAATGAAAATAAGCACAATGGGTGCAGCCTAAAGAAGAAAGTTCGTACATTGTAAGCGGCGCATCTGATTTGCCGATAATTTCCGTCGGTTTAAAATTTAATGCCAAGTTGTCGTCTAGTTTAACGGCGATACCCTGCGCACCATCGGTAGCCGGTGTTTGTGCTTGAGCCGGCTGAACCAATGTAAAAGTTCCGTCATGAAACACAAAACCTTTTAGTGATAAATAGCCGTATGCACAAATAACATAAATCAATATACTGGTAACAACGGCGCTCAAACGGCGAATAAAATTTTCCACAAAGGCCTCCTATTTGTTATTTTTAAACACACATTCACCCAAACTTTTTAATCTATTTCTTAAATCTGGATTTTGTACATTTTCTGTTACGCTCTGAATATAATTTTCTTCTTCTTTTGTGACAAGCTTTTTCTCGTGCTTATCATCAAAATCGGTAGTTGATGGGGTATGTATAAGCGAGCCGTTTTGGACAATCTTGATTTTTGCTATGGCTTGATAACCAAAAAAAGTATTGATTTTTTCTAAAAGCAGCGGCGTTTTATGCTGAATTTCTAAAGCATAAGCACCATCTGCAACCAAAAGGCATAAAGTACCATTGTTTTCGGTACCGCGTTTAAATTCAATTTTTTGCGGCAAAGAGTATTGCGCCAACGTCTCGCCGGCAATATTTTTCCAATTGGCAATCAAATCAATTTCTGCCAATCCTTTGTTTCCCAAAAGTTTTTTGACAAACGACGCCATGCCGGCGGAAAGTGCTTCCAAACCATGGCATAAATGTTCTTTGCTGACGATGTTTTTTTGTTTTTTCATAATTTAAATGTAATCAAAAATATAAAAAGTGCAAATTAAATTTTCAAACGTTGTAACGGATGTTTTTGTTTAACGGTTTCCATCAGTCGTTGTGAGGTAATGTGTGTATAAATTTCGGTTGTGGCAATACTTTCATGCCCGAGCATTTTTTGTACCGAACGCAAATCTGCCTGATGGTTGATGAGGTTGGTGGCAAAAGAATGGCGCAATGTGTGGGGCGATATCAAATGCATATCAAAACCGCATTCTAAAGCAATTTTTTTTAATTCCTTAAAAAATGCATCACGGGTGATATGTCCGTCGCCGGCAGTTTTTGACGGAAACAGCCATGGCGATTTTTTGCCTTTGATAATAAAATTGCTGCGAAAATTTTGTGTATAATCCAAAACAGCGTCTATTGCGGTTTGTGAAATCGGAATAAGGCGTTCCTTATTGCCTTTTCCGCATACGCTTAACTGCCGCTTATCATAATTGATGGCATTCTCCGGTAAGGCAATCAGCTCGGAAACACGCAAACCGGTTGAGAACATCAGCCGGATCATAATGCCGATTCGTTTAAAAGCGGGGTTATCGTGCGTTTGCGCCTGTTCAATCAACCGGTTAATCTGTTCCGGCGTCAGAAATTTAGGCAGCGGTTTTTTCTGTTTCGGTGTTAAAATGTTTGCCGTCGGATTATCTTTTAAAATTTTTTCAGAAAATAAAAAACGACAAAATTCACGCAGTGCCGAAAGTTTGCGTGCTTGAGTTTTAGGGGTAAGTTTTTTTTCGCCCAATTTGCCGACAAAAGAAGCCACGTCTTCGGAAGAAATTTGTTCAACGTCCGCCTCTGTGAGGGCAAAAAATTGATCAATGTCGCGCCGATAAGCGGCCAAGGTGTTGTCGGCGGCGCCTTTTTCGGCGGCCATCATATCTAAAAACCAAATAAGATATTTTTTATATCGGTTATTTTTTGTACTCAATGGTTATGTCCTGCTCAATATGTTGTGTTGCCGGCGAGATATCTTTAGCGGCAATATATACCACCCCGCCCAGAACAGCGACAATCAAAATGTAATAAATCCATTTATAGTTTTTTTGCCTCATGGTAAAATACCTTATAAAAAATGTTGATAAATCCGGATAAGCTTTATATGATTTAACATAATAATTTTGAAAGAAGTGTTAAGAAATGGTACAAAACATAAATAAAATCATTCTTTTAGTCGGTTTAATGGGCAGCGGCAAGACCAGCGTCGGCAAAAGATTGGCGCAAAAGCTAAATCTGCCCTTTGTGGATGGCGATCAAGAAATTGAAAAAGCCGCCGGTTTATCTTTAATTGATGTCTTAAAATGCTTTGGTCCGGAAGAATACCGCGCCGGCGAAATGCGGGTGATGAAACGACTTCTTCAGGGAGAGCCTTGCGTCTTGGCGTCAGGTGGTGGTTCGTTTGTGGCTGAACAAACGCGCGAAATGGCTAAACTCCATGCGTTAACCATTTGGTTAAAGGCCGATATTGATACGCTTTATAACCGTACGGCCGGCCGTAAGCATCGTCCTTTCTTAATGGGAGCCGATTCGCGGTTGAAAGAAAAACTTGAGAATTATATCAAAGAAGAATACCCGTATTATTCCACGGCGGATATTGTGGTGGAAACCAAGGATGAAAAAGTAGATAATACGGTGGCCAGAGTCATGCGCGCCATAGAAGATTTTTATCGTACGGAGAAAAAAAATGCGTCATAATAATCGTCTGGCAGAAAGTTTGCGTAAAGTGGAAATCATTCCGGATATCAATCCGTATGCCGAAGGTTCGTGCCTAATAAAATGCGGCAACACACATGTTTTGTGTACGGCATCGGTTGATGATAAATTGCCGGCATGGCTCAATGGTCAAAACAGAGGATGGATAACGGCCGAATATGCTCTTTTGCCGCGTTCCACCAAAACCAGAGTGGCCCGCGAAACACGTGGTCCGTCGGGACGTACGCATGAAATTCAACGTTTAATCGGTCGTTCTTTGCGTGCGGTAACGGATTTAAGCCAACTGCAAGGCTTTTTAATCCAAATAGATTGCGATGTTTTGCAAGCCGATGGCGGCACGCGCACGGCATCCATAACCGGTTCTTTTGTGGCTTTGTATCGGGCGCTGCAAAAACTTACGACGGAAGGAAAAATCCCCTGCAATCCGATTCGCGAATTTGTCGCGGCGGTGTCCTGCGGCTTGGAAGGCGAAGAATGTTTATTGGATTTGGACTATGAAGAAGATTCTTCAGCGCGCGCCGATACCAATTTTGTCTTGACCGAAAGCGGCAAAATTGTTGAAATCCAAGGAACGGCAGAAGGTGAACCTTTTCCTGAAGAACAATTCGTCAAACTTTTTGATTTGGCCAAGAAGGGTATTGCCGAACTAATAAAATTACAGAAAAAAGCACTAGGTTTATAAGGATTTAAAAATGGAAGAATTGATATTTGCTAGCCACAATTGTGGCAAAATTGCGGAAATCAAACAAATGTTGGCGCCTCTGAATATAAAAGTGTTGTCGGCTGATGATATTGATTTACCGGACGTTGAAGAAACCGGCGCCACATTTGAAGAAAATGCCGCCTTAAAAGCTCTAACCATAGCCAAATTAACGGGAAAATTATGCCTTGCTGATGATTCTGGTTTGTGTGTCAATGCTTTGGGCGGTCGCCCAGGGGTTTATTCCGCTCGTTACGCGCCAAACCGCGATTTTGATAAAGCCATGGATAAGCTTTTGGCAGAGCTTGAAGAAAGTGACAGTCCTGATCGTTCGGCTTATTTTGCCTGTGTGTTGGTTTTAGGACATCCCGAGGGGTCTTATCAACGTTTTGAAGGACGGGTTAACGGCAAAATTGCCATGCAAAAACAGGGCAATGGCGGCTTTGGCTTTGATCCTCTGTTTGTTCCGGACGGATATAAAGAAACATTTGCTGAATTAGACGCTGATGTTAAAAACAAAATTTCTCACCGTGGTCGGGCTTTGCAAAAATTTGTTTCTTTCATTCATGATTTAAAATAACGGAAAATTTGCCATGTCCGGAAAAATTTTTAATGTTCCGCAGAGTTGCTCTTTTACGGATGTGCTGGCTGAAAAATTTAGCCGCTTATATGAAAAAAATCCGGCACAACTGGCAGATTTGATGTTTTTGTTGCCCAACCGTCGCGCCTGCCTGTCGTTACGCGATGCGTTTGTGCGTTGCAACGGCTTAAAACCGACATTGCTGCCGAAAATTTTGCCGATTGGCGAGATGGAAGAAGATGAAATCAGCTTGTGCGCCGATGATTCATCGGAATTAATTCGCCGCTTGCCTGCCGCAATTGATGATTTTGAACGGTTGTTTATATTTGCCCGCTTGATTGTTTCCAAGCCGGCCGAATACGGTTTACCGGAAATGACCATCAGTCAGGCGGTTTCGTTAGCTTCGGATTTGGCCAAACTGATAGACGTATCTCATAACGAGCAAATTTCCTTTGCTAAATTAAAAGCTCTGGTTCCGGAGCAATATGCTGCTCATTGGCAGGAAACGCTGCGTTTTTTGCAAATCATCACCGATTATTGGCCGCAGATTTTGACTGAAAGACAAGCCGTGGATTCGGCGCAAAGAAAAAATATTTTACTGGCGACTCAGGCGGAAATCTGGCAAAAAAGACCGCCACACGGTAAGATTATTGCTGCTGGAATTACCGCAGATTTTCCGGAATATCGCCAGTTGTTGAAAACGATTCTACAACTTGAAAATGGTGAGGTTTATCTTTATGGCATAGATAAATATTTAAATTCGGATGAATGGGCGCAAATTGATGAAAGCCACCCGTGTTATGAACAGAAAAAACTGTTGGAATTTTTACAAATTTGCCGTGATGATGTGCCGGATGTCTTGCTGCCGCCAAATCCGTTGCGGGAGTGCTTTGTGTCAGAAGTTATGTGTCCGGCTCCGGCAACTTCCAAATGGCGGAATCTGCAAGCCGAAGGGTTTTCACCCAAAGCCATTGTGGGATTAAAAACTATTAACTGCGAAGATATGCGCGAAGAAGCGGCGGTCATAGCTGTAATACTGCGTGAAACCTTAAACACACCGGAAAAAACCGCTGCTCTGGTCACTGCGGACAGAGAACTGGCGCGCCGTGTTGCTTCGGAATTGGAACGTTGGAATATTAAAATAGACGATTCGGCCGGTCGCCCGCTGCATTTAACCCCAACCGGAATTTTTCTGCGGCTGATACCGTTTGTTGTTGAAAACAATACGTTAGATGCCGCGTGGTTGTCGTTGGCAAAAAACCCGTTTGTCCAATTAGGAATGGATAAAAACGACTTGCGCCGAAAAATCAGAGATTGGGAGTTTGCCAAGCGCCGCCCGCTTTATTCCGATGAACATCGGGAAGTTCCTGAACAATTACAAAATTGTTTGTGTAAAATAAAACAAGCGGTAGAACCGTTGCAAACTTTGTATAATGAACAAGAAGTTGATTTTGCGCAACTGTTGCAAACGCATTTAAGCGTAGCCGAAACATTGGCGGCAAGTTCGGATTCTATTCTGGCTTCAGACACAAAAAAAACAAGCGGACAAATGTTGTGGAGCGGTGATGACGGCCGCACGGCATCGGCTTTTTTCAGTCGGCTTTTACCGCAAGCTGAAACCTTGGGCAAAATTGAACCGGCGCAATACGCATCACTGTTGACGGTTTTGTTGTCGGGACAAACTGTTCGCACCGGCTACGGTACGCATCCGCGTTTGAAAATTTTGGGTCCGATTGAAGCGCGTTTTAATCATTATGATCGGGTTATTATCGGCGAAGTCAATGAGGGAGTCTGGCCGGCACTTTCAAGCGGTGATCCATGGCTTTCCCGCCCGATGAAAAAAGACATGGGCATGTCTTTGCCGGAAACAGCAATCGGCATTATGGCGGCCGATTTCAGCCAGCTTTTATGCGCGCCGGAAGTCTATTTAACCCGCGCTGCCCGTGTCAACGGTACGCCAATGAATAAATCGCGTTGGCTTTTGCGTTTGGAAACCGTCTGGACAGCATGCGGTTTTCCGCCTAACTTGTTGGAAAACAAAACATATCTATGTTTAGCGTCACAATTATACCAACCGGAAAAATATGTTGCCATAGAAGCACCAGCGCCATGTCCGCCGGTAAGCGCGCGTCCGCGCCGTTTATCAGCCAGCACGATAGAAACCCTGATGCGTGATCCGTATGAAATATATGCTTCCAAAATTTTGCACTTAAAACCGTTAAATGAATTGGATATGAAACTTTCTCCCAGCGATTATGGCAACATTGTGCACCATATTTTAGAAATCTTCAACCGCCGATATCCACATCAACTGCCTCAAAATACCGAGGAAGAACTGCTTTCCATCGGTGCGAAGGAATTCCAAAACAGCGATATTGTGCCGGAAGTCAGAGCTTTCTGGTGGCCGAAGTTTGAAAAAACGGTGGAATGGTTGCTGCAAACCGAAAGAGAATATCGTCCGCATGTAGCGCAGGTGTTTAGCGAGGTGCGCGGGCAGATGGAATGGGATGCGCCCGCCGGAAAATTTACGGTTGAGGCGCGTGCAGACAGAGTAGATGTTGCTGCTGGCGGTATGGTAAACATTATTGATTATAAAACCGGCGAACCACGCAAACCAAAAGAAGTAAAAGCCGGTTATGCGCCACAGCTGCCGATAGAAGGGCTGATTGCCCAAAACGGCGGATTTTACGACAAAGAAGGAAAAAATCTGCCGCCGGCAGAAGTTGAAAGGTTGTTATATTGGCAATTGGGCGTCAAAAGTGTTGAAGTCCCGCTGGAAAACGGAAAATTATTGACCGACACTGAAGAAAAGCTAAAAAAACTCATTCATGCTTTTGATTTTGAGACCACGCCGTATTTAGCGCGTCCAAACCCGAAACACTTGCCGAAATATTCCGATTATGAGCATTTGGCAAGGGTTAAGGAATGGTCTGTGCGTGAAGATGAAGACGGGGAGGAATAAACACTATGGCTGAAAATTCGGAAATAAAACAAGAACAAGAAAATTTAAAACAAATTGCCCGTCGGCAACAGGGCGAGGCTTCAAATCCGGAATTTTCGGTATGGGTTGAAGCCTCCGCCGGAACCGGTAAGACCAAGGTTTTGTCTGATAGAGTGTTGCGCCTGTTGTTAAACGGCGTTAATCCGGAAAGGATTTTGTGCCTAACCTATACCAAAGCGGCTGCTGTAGAAATGAACGCCCGTATTTCTGCCCGTTTGGCAAAATGGGCGGTTGTTTCTGATGATAACTTAAAAGAAGAATTGGAAAATTTATTGGACGATTGTTCTGATTCTAAAAAATATGCTGTTTTATCTGCCCGCGCCCGCACATTATTTGCTGTTTTGCTGGATATCCCCGGCGGCATGAAAATCCAGACCATACATAGTTTTTGCCAAGAAATTTTGAAACGTTTTCCGTTGGAGGCCGGTATATCGCCATATTTCTCGGTAATGGACGACCGTATGTCTGCCGAAGCTTTGGATAACATTTGCAACAACTTGATTGCGCAGGTAGAACAAGCGCCTGAAACAAAAATCGGACAGGCGATTGCCTATCTGACCTGCAACGTCCGCGAATTTAAATTTCCGGAATTGTTAAAAACTTTAGCGGATAATCGCAACAAATTGAGCGGTATTTTAGCACGTTATTCGGATTTGTCGGCATTCCTAAAAGAATTACGCCGCCGCTTAAACCTAAAATCTGACGAAACGGAAAAAAAGGCGTGCGCTGAATTTTTTGATGGTTTGGATACGCTGTTGATAAAAAAGATTGCTTCTGTGCTGGCACAAAGCAGTAAAACCGATAAAGAAAAAAGCGCAAAACTGACCGAAGCTGTGCAAAATGCTGATTTTAATCAATATAAAAGCGTTTTTTATAAACAAGGCGGCGAAGCTTATGCTTCCATGGCTTGCAAAGATGCCGTCAAAGTCTATCCGGAAATTATAGCAGAAATGCAGCGTTTGGCTCAAGATGTGGCGGCTTTTGCCAATCATTTGCTCAAAATTCGTTTGTTTGCGTCTACGGCGGCGGTGATAACCGTGGCAGAAAAATTAGCATTGGAATATAAAGCATATAAACAAAAATACGCGCGTCTTGATTATGAAGATTTAATTGTAATAACACGCAGATTGTTGGAAAGTGAGGGTGTGGCGGAATGGGTGCTGTTCAAATTGGACGGCGGTATAAGCCATGTGTTGATTGACGAAGCACAGGATACATCTCCCACCCAGTGGGCAATTGTCAAAGCAATTACCAGCGAGTTCTTTGCCGGCCACGGACAAAAAGATGAGAAACGGACAGTTTTTGCCGTCGGTGACCGCAAACAGTCTATTTATAGTTTTCAAGGCGCCGATCCGGAAGAATTTGACCGTATGCACCGATATTTTGCCGATACGGCGCCGGATTTTGCCAAGGTTCGGTTAGATGTTTCTTTTCGTTCCACTCGTGCGGTGCTGGAAACCGTCAATAATTTATTTGCTTATCCAGAGGCAAAATCCGGTGTGGTTGTCGGCGAAGAAAAAGTGGCGCATATCCCGTATCGTCTGGGCGCCGCCGGAAGAGTAGAAATATGGCCTTTAACCGAAGGTGAAGATGAAAGTAATGATTTATGGTATCCGCCGGTGGAACGCCGTACCAAAATTTCAGCCAGCGCCAAATTGGCCGCCCAAATTGCCCAAAAAATTTCCCAGATGGTAAAAGGTGGCGAAATGTTGGCCTCCAAAGGACGGCCGCTGCAGTATAGCGATTTTATGGTTTTGGTGCAGCGACGTAACGCATTTTTAGAAGAGTTTGTGCGTGAGTGTAAAAAAGCGGGTGTTGCTGTTACCGGTGTGGATAAGTTAAAACTTTTGCAGCAAATTGCGGTGGAAGATTTGCTCTCTCTCGGACGTTTTCTTTTGCTGCCGCAAGATGATTTAAGCTTGGCGGAGGTTTTGAAATCGCCGTTGTTTGGTTTAACTGACGATGATTTATTCAAATTATGTTATAATCGCGGAAGTTTTTCTTTATGGAACCGGCTTAAAGCCGATGAAACATATCAATCGGCGGCAGAGGCTCTTTCCGCGCTTTTGACCAAAGCCGATTATGCTCGTCCGTTTGAACTTTATAATGAGATTTTGACCACATTAAACGGCCGCAAAAAATTTATCGCCCGCCTTGGGGAAGAAGCTGAAGATGCTTTAGACGAATTTATTAATTTAACCTTGCAGTTTGAAAAAGAGCATATTCCGGATTTGCAAACTTTTATCTCATGGATAACTGCCGATGATATTGAAGTTAAACGCGAACTGGAACAATCGGAAGATGATGCTGTGCGGATTATGACGGTTCACGGTTCCAAGGGACTGCAAGCGCCGATTGTCTTCTTACCGGATACCACGCGTATGGCAAATGTCAAACGCGGCGCCGGTCTGCTGCTTGATAAAAATGATATGGCTTATTATCCGTTGTCAGCCGGCGGTTATGATGACATATGCAATACTTTGTACGAACAGAACAAAGCCAAAGCTTTTGATGAATATCGCCGCTTGCTTTATGTCGCTTTGACCCGAGCGGAAGATTGTTTGTATATCTGCGGTTATAAAGGGAAATATGATGCCGATTCTCGTTCTTGGTACAAATTATGTCATCAAGCTTTAGAAAAAATCGGTGTGGCGTCAGAAGAAGGAGTCCTGACCTATTCCAGCCGGCAAACAGGCGAGACTGATAAGAAAGAAGAGGTGCAAAACAGCAATGAAGAGTCTTTACTGCAAACCGAATGGCTATGGCAGCCGGCAAAAGAGGAAACACCTTTATCCAAGCCATATACGCCATCGCATCCGGAAGATGAAGAGGTTAATTTGCCGGTAGCTTCACCGCTTGCCGACACCGGAAAATATTACCGCCGCGGTTTGTTAATGCACCGCTTGCTACAATTTTTACCGCCGGAAGCGGATATTTCGGCAAAAGAAAATTTAATTGAGACGTTTTTACAAAAAAATGCCGCGGATATGCCGCCGGAATTTTGCCGCCGTATTAAAGAAGAAATTATGCGTTTGTTTGAAGAAGACAAATTTAAATTTATTTTCGGCACCGGTTCTCAAGCAGAAGTTCCAATAATGGGCGAGGTTGACGGACGGATAATTTCGGCGCAGATTGACCGCCTGATAGTCACCGAAAATAAAATAACAATTGTAGATTTCAAAACAAATTGCCCGCCTGCGACAGAGCTTAAAGACGTTCCGATGGTATATAAAAAACAGTTGGCCGTTTATAAACAATTGATTGAAAAAATTTATCCCGGACTTCCGGTAGAAACATTCATCTTATGGACAAACTCGGCAAATTTAATGCAGATTTCTTAAAATTAAGGGTTGTTTTTAGAATATTTGTCTTTAATATAAAAAACAAACATACTATATATAAAACAAGATACAATTTTTAGAAAGGGAAAGAATATGCTCGCAATTAGTGATAGCCAGTTTCAAAATGAGGTTTTAGATTCCAAAGGTTTGGTTTTGGTTGATTTTTGGGCGGAATGGTGTGGTCCGTGCCGCCAACTTGGTCCGGTGTTGGAAGAGGTTTCCAAAGAAATGGGAAATGATGTAAAAATCTGTAAGATGAATGTGGATGAAGCGCCGAACACTGCCGCACAATATGGAATCCGTAGCATTCCGACAATGTTTTTATTCAAAGACGGTAAACAGGTAGATGTCAAAGTCGGTTTTAACTCGCAAGCTTCCATAGTTTCTTGGCTTAATTCTTATAAATAAAACAATATGAGGCATTTAAATATTAAAAAATCCGGAATTTTCCGGATTTTTTAATATTTCGGTAACTTGCTTCTGTTTATATAAAAGTAATGTAGTGTTTCTTTGATCTATGTGAGGAATGTTTGATGGTTAAAATTAATGATATAGATTTTTCAGATATTTATATTACACCGGAAAAAGTGGCGTATATTCCTGATAACTTAACGGAAAACGGGTTGCAAATATTTGTGGCTTCCGATTTTGAAGATTTTTATAAACTTGTTGAACAATCATATGACGGTAATTCAAGTTATTCGGTTTTATATGAAAACATCTTCTTCCGTGTGGAGCGGAGTATGACCGTTACCGGTGTGCAATATTGTATCCGTAAAATGCCCAAGGCTGTTCCTGATTTTAATTCATTAGGTTATCGCAAAGAACTTTCAACCTATCTGAATAACTTATGCAAAGCCTCCGGGCTTATCTTATGGGCTGGTGCAACCGGTTCAGGTAAGACGACAGCCGTTTCTTCTCTGCTAAAAGAATTTCTTATTCGGGAAGGTGGTTTTGCATATACGATTGAAGATCCGACAGAAATGCCGTTGGATGGTGAATATACGGCCTTAAACGGTTCTTTTGGGCTTTGCAAACAAACGCAGCCGATTAACAACAATTGGGGCGAAAGTTTGAAATCTGCTTTGCGTTCCAAACCGCGCTACATCATGGTTGGCGAAATTCGTACGCCGGATGCCGCCAGCGAATGTTTACGCGCGGCAACATCTGGTCACTTGGTACTTTCCACCATTCACGCCAACAACATTCCAGACGCACTCAATTCTGTTGTGAAGTATGCATCTTCGGCCGATATGAGCGAATCTCTGGCTTATGATTTGTTATCACGTGGTATGTTGGCGGTTATGCATCAATCTTTGCGCGGTGTTGGTCGCAAAGCACCGGTTTTGCGTTTCTTATTTGCCAATCCGGATACCACCAAAGGTTGTCAAGTACGGAGTATTATTAAAAGTGGAAAACTCAACCTAGCCACACCGATTGAAACACAGATGACACGTATGGCACAGGGACGACCGCTGTTTGAAGATTTGCAAAACAATGGTTAGGCTAAAAAAAACTCCGCTTGAATTGCGGAGTTTTTTTAAGTGCAATATAATCACATAAATTATTCAAATATCCAGCTGACAATGTTTTTATTCTGACAAAACTGTTTGGCATCTTTTTTGCTGACAGGTAAATTAGGGTTACCGCCCCATTCAAAAATTTGGGTTTTATCAGGTGTTGCCAGAACAATCCGCAAAAGCCCCCAGTGATCCTCTTGGCTGAATGGCTGTGAAATCATAGCAACACAGGCGCTTTTGCTTAAATTATGCATAGATAAAGCAAAATAACGCATCCCCGGCATAACCATATTGCCTTCTGCATCTTGCCCCAAAACGATTTCTCGCCCGATAGCACTGATAACTTTGCCATTGTGCAACATTTCTTCCGGTATCAAATGATTTTTGACGGCATTTGCTGTATCAAGCCCCCAATAATCAGGTCGTATTTTATAATAATTCCGAACATTGTCCGCTAAAACGGATAATTCTTGGTGTGCGGTGTTAAAATGCGTTTGTTTTCCTGACAAAAGCAAGATAAGCGTCAAAACCGACACAACAATCAACCCTATTGCACAGCTCCAAAAATATTTATGCTGATAAATTTTCCGGAACTTTGCAACCTGTTGTTTTAAAATTTCCGACCAACGATTTCGCATTTTAGCCTCCCATGGCGCTTGTGATTTGGTCTTGCATTTCAAACACACCGAACACAGCCCATGCGATAACGCCGGCCACGGCCAATAATGCGGCCATATTTAACAAAGAGGCCTTTTGCTCAATCATATAAACGGATTCTTCCAACCAGTCGTCAGCTAATTTTTCCAGAGCTTCTTCAAAGTTATCCAATTCGGAGTAAATCTTTAAGTCGGCAATAATTTCTTTATCTGGAAAATTCAAGCCTGTTTTCATCAAAGCCTGACCAAGGTTATCACCGTTTTTAATGAAAGCCAAGGTTTTATCAATACGTTCTTTAAGATAAGCGTTTGAATCTCGCCGCAGTGATTGTAAGGCAGTTGAAACCGGCACACCGCCTTTGACCAAGGCGGACAGAGCCAACAACCATGTAATGCCGATAAACACTTTATACAAAGACCATGGCGGAATATTGTCAATCGCTGCACGAATAGGTCCGGTCCAAATACCGATAGTCATATAAATAGCCAACATGACACTTGGAAATGTAATAAAAGCAACCAACCAGTTGACTCTGATCCAATCAGAAATATCAACCAAAGTGCGAGCCGTACCGACCCAGCGCACGCCTGGAGCGGCATCAATCATCGGCGGAACCATATAAGCACCGATAGCCCAAATAATAACAATAGACATCATAAACAAAAATGACGGGTATGAAATAGCCCCGACAATTGGCCGAACCATTTTGGTTGAACCTTCAGTCACTTTAATCAAGTTTAACAAAGCGCTTTCCAAGTCAGAAACGTCACCAACAGAAAGCATCAATCGCTCGCGGCTTGGTGCCCAACCTTTCAGGGCATCAGAAAACGGCAAACCGTTTTGTAAAGCGCGCCCCCAACTGGCCAAAGCAATTGCCATCGGCTCGCTAGGGTTTTTCCCGCCGTTGGTAATGCCGTCGTGCAACATGTCCAAAGCATCCATCAAAGAAAATCGGTTACGCATCAAAGCGGCCAATTTACGGTAAATTTTTAATCTGGTTTCATTAGAAAAATTACAAATCATTTTTGCGTAATAAACTTCAATGGAGTTTAAAGAACGCATAGCTTTGTTAAAAGATGTTGCTTTTTTCTTTTCAGCCATAATTTATACCTTTCCTAGTAAACCGGACGCTGGTCAAGCAGACCGCACCAACGTTCAACTTCATCTAAATCAATATAACCTTTTAACATTCTTTCCAATGCTGCATCGCGCAACGGACGTCCATCCAATTCACTGGTCCAATAGTCAATAGCGCGTTTCGTGTCGCCGCTGATCATAAGTTGTAAGAACATAGCGTCAGGCAAAATAATTTCCGGCACAGACATACGACCGCTAAAACCTTTGTAACCGCAATATTTGCATCCCTCGCCTCGGACAAAGGTGTTTTCAATACCAAAATCTCCCAATGCCGTTTTCAGACGTTCAAATGAAGGGTCGTTCATTCTTTCTTTAATGGATTTGCGACAATAAGGGCAGAGTTTGCGAAACAAACGTTGAGAAATAAGTCCTTTAATCAACTCTGGATCACCCAACATATAAGACTGTATCCCCATATCACGTAAACGGGTAATAATAGCCGGCGCCGAGTTCGCGTGCAAGGTTGACCACACGCCGTGACCGGACAAAGCGCCTTTGAATGTCAATTCAGCTGCGGAAAGTGAACGAATTTCACCAACCATCATCACGTCAGGGTCGGAACGTAAAGCTGCATTCAAAGCTTTGGTAAATTCAGCTTCTTTTTCTTCTTCAGTGTTGGCATTGGTCACCGGCATTTGTCTTGCGCCTGGAATTGGGTATTCCGGCGGATCTTCCACAGTAATCAGGTTGATTTCATAGTTTTTTTCTTGCAAAAGCTTAATCATGTTTCTTTGCAAGGTTGTTGATTTTCCGGAGCCCGTCGGTCCGGCGACGATGTTTAATCCGACCGGAACCGCGCGTAGCCGATAAAACAAATTTTCTTCCCGTTCACCAAACCCCAAAGATCTTAAATCCGAGCTACCGTCAGGGTTATCGTCGGCATACAACAAGCGCATAACCAGATATTGTGAACCGAAAGCAATCGGGTTAAATTGTAAACGGATAGCCAACACGTTATGCGGCAACATTAATTTGCCGTTTGAACCGCGCAAAGGCGTTGCACCTAACTTTTGTGCACCTTGAAATTCGTTTTGTGCGTAGTTTGAGTCAGAAATATCGGCAGAGGCAAATGCGGCGCGAACAAAAGCCTCGCCCCATTCTTTATTGTATTCCATTTGCCGTTGCATCATACCGTTAACACGGAACATGATAATGGCTGAATCGGCCACAATAACATGAATATCAGACACTTTTTGTGCAGAAGCACGAGCAATGACGTTAATAAAGTCAATTTGCATCTGCATTTGGTCATGTGATTCGCTGTCAACATTAGCCACACCCGAACCGCGTTCGGCAAAAGCATAAATGGCCGTAATCTCATTTTGGCTGACATATTCCGGCGCTTTAATCGGGATTTTTCTTCTTTTGATGGTTTTTTCAAAGTTATAAACCGGACCGTCAAAACGGTGGTCTTTTGAAACCAGATACGTACCGTCGGAAAACAACGCGACCAAACGGCGTGTTTCATCACTAATGGAAATATCGGAATCAGGCAAGGTCAGAAGTTTGTTACCATTGGCAAACAATTCTTCCAATATGTTTTTCTTTTTACCTTGTTCTGCTTCGCTTTCAGCCAAATAAGAGCTGGAAGAGTCTACTTTCCCGCTCTTATCTTCATTGCTGTTTCCTGCTTGAGTAGCCATTTTAAGTGACACCCCGCTTATTTCACAAACATACCCGTTCCTAGTGAAGGAATACCTTTTTCAGCGGCAACCGCACCGGTATTCTTTTTAGCCGGTTGTGCCACAATCGGTTTTCTGGGGGCTTTAGCATCAGTCGTCGCCGTCCCCTCCATATTTTCCGGTTCCATAGTCATAGCGCTACCGCTGGTATAGAGATAATCTTTCAAACCATTGCGGTCAAATTGAATGTAATTTGGCGTAATGGCCTCAATAGAGTGACCGGTTTGCAAAATTGTTCCTTTGCGAGCCAAGAAAGATTCGCCGTCTTTATTAATCAATTTTGCCACCAATTTGTCGCCTTTTCCCGTAATATCCATAATAGCGTATTCCTTGGAGATATTAAGCGGAACGATTTTGGCATCAATGGAGGTCGTTACGGCCTGATTTTTATTACCGCCTTGGCCGTCTTCAGAGCCAAACGGATTTTGTTGCCGGTTCTTTGCCGCCAAAGCTTCAGCTTCAATACGTTTTTTAAGCTGAATGTTTTGTGCGGTCAAACTTGCCAAAGTGCGGTCATGGTTGCTTTTAGCGCTGTTTGCGTTTTGCACGGCTTTGTTTGACATCGTGTTTAAGGCATCAAGTTTTTGCTTAAAATTATCAACCAAAGACTTTCTGTCAGCCTCAACCTGCTGCATCTGTTTATACACCGCGGCGTTGTCAGCAATCCATTTCTGGTTTTGTTCCAACATACGGTTCATATACGCGGTCAAAACCTTTCTTTGTCTTAATTTTTCCAGCTCAATTTCTTTTTCTTTTAACAGTTGTTGCTCTTTTAAAACTTTAGCTTCCTGTTCTTTTTTCCATTCAAACTCTTTACGTTTCTTTTCTTCTTCGGCAGCGGCCTTTTCTTCCAAGGCTCTTGTTCTTTGTGCCTTTATCGCCTCAATCTCATTACGGATTTTCTCGCGCCGCAGTTCCAAAGTCAACAATGTTGTTTGTTTTTCAATATCGGACATTTGGCTGAATAAATTGTTATCTATTTTCGCCAAAACATCATCACCGTATTCTTCTTTGCTTTGCGGTTTGGGAGGTTCCGGTGCAGCGATGGGGCTTCCGTTTTTAAGCGCCGGCGTTGCAGCTTTGGCCGGAGCTGTGGGTAAAACCGGCGTATCGCCTTCTACGCCCAGCGAAAAATCCATATCCTGATTAAAATCATTTACAGTTGGTGCTGGCGGTTGAGTTAAATCAGCCGTGGCAGGTTTGGCCGGTGCTGTTTCCGGTGCAGCCGGTGCGGCGTTTTCAGCTTTCGGCGCCGGAGAAATCAATCCGGCATTGTCCAACGGAATAACGTCATCATTTGGCAATGAATCGGGTAAAGCCGTATCCATTTCCATAGAATCGCCTGCCGGTGGAACGACAGCCTCACTGGCATTATTTTCCGGCGCGATTGCCGCGTCATCTTCCACCAAAGAGACGACCCCTTGAGCCGCACAAGGCTTGGCAACATTTAAAGTAATAAATGAAACCAAAGCCGCTGTGAGTAAATTTTTATATAAAAGCTTATAATACATATATCGCTCCTTCGTAATACCAGTTATGGCTGTTTATATCATATTTAATAGTATTAATCTTAAGTCCTGAAAAATTCATTAACAAATCTTTCCATTGCATCGGATCGTGGTTGGAAGTAAAATTAAATTTTACGGAATGATAAACATTCTTTTGTGGCGAAGTCCATGTTTCCGTACTTGTATTAATGGACATTTGCAAAGCCTGAAACAAGTCGTTAATCATATTTACCAAATCCACGCCATTTTTCTCTGGCGGCGAATTAAGATTTTCCACGCCGGTAATAGGCACGGAAACGACCACGCTGTCGCCTCTTGCCGAAATGGAACGACTGGAAAAAGTAACGCCGGAATTATCAAGGGCGTGATCCATCCATGAAAGTCGGCCGACTTCACGTTTCCATGAAGTTACAAGACCGGTCGGGGTACATGTTATACCCTCAATTTTCCATCCCGGAACCACAATACTGACAACATCTTGCGTTGCCTGAAAACACTTGTCTAAAATCGCCTGCGGATCCGGAATACTCTCCCAAGGCTTTGGTTCGGGAGGCGGCGGGGCTTTTTCAATTGTTTTGACCGGAACCGGTGCGATAATAGGTTTTTTCGGAGGTGCTAAAAAGACAGAGTTGATTAATGTGGAAACCAACCAAATAGCAGCCACGCCGACGGCAGCAACCACAGCAAACAGCTTTGGTCCGCGTAATGCCCGAATTTTTTGCAGATAAGCGGTTGCTCCCTTATCCAGCATACCTTCCAAGGACATTTCTTCGGTTTCGTCAATTCCCCACTCGGCCGGTGCGATTTTGCGTCCCCAATCCGGCACCGCGAGCATAGACATAAATTGTTCTTTAGCATCTTCTTCGTTTAAGAAAAGCATATCACCATCGGAGAGGATGATATCGTTTCTGGCGCAGACATACCACCAACCGTTATTTACCTTGAAAACAGCCAAGAACGATGAACGGTCGGACAATGCCGTGGCAACCGTAACTGCCGCCGCCGGCATTTTCTTTTTATATCCTTGATAAGAAACGCAAAGACCAAATTGCGGTGATTTGCCCGGCTTTAAGCAGAACAAATCCGCGCCTTCCAAAACATTTTCGGAAGCTTCTATGATTTCCGTAAAAGGATCTTCCCGATTTTGCAACGGCTGCCAGAAGAGGCTGGCGGCGTAAGGAACACCGCCAATGTCAAAGGTAGTACCCCACGCTTTGGCCTCATCTCTTTCCGGCGTTGCTTCACCGGAATAGTTTTCATCTAAATTAGCATCTTCCAGCACGTTTTTTCCTTTCCGTTAGTAACTCATCCTTGATTCCGGAGACAGCGGTGTTTCCAATACGACCGGCGTCAACATAATAACCAAAATACTTCTGGTTTTTTCAGCCGTCGCCGTGCCGCCCAACAAAGAATTTTCCGCTGAACCGACGCCGGTTTTGTTAGCGGTGTTTTCAACACGTTCATAACCGCTCAAAATCAGTGTTTCGCCGGATTTTAACGCAACTTCTTGCGTAAATCCGCGAGTTTCAATAATCGGGTTTTGGATATACTGACCGCTGATTTCTTCCGAACCTTCACCGCTACCGGAACCACCTAAATCAACTCTTTCCAATTCAATCAAATCAGACAAAGTCAGGTTGAACATCAGCATTAAGCGGCCATGTTCCAAAATTCGCGGCAACACATCAAGCGTAAAACCGGTTTCAATTTCTTCGGTTTCTGTTGACAAATCATAATAGCTGCCGTCGCTGCCTGAGTTTGTTTTCGTGATTTCGGAAATATAATTCTGCGTCCGAACCACTTGAATAGGCGCAGGCTTGTTGTTCAGGGTCGTTACCGTACCGCTGGTAACCAACGAGGTTGTACCTTGTTCAGACAAAGCTTGAATAGCGCCTTGCAGCGTCCAGCTACCGGAAACAATCGCCATTGACAAGTTTTCGGTAATTTCAGCACCCAAACCGCTACCTGGGCTGGCAAATCCCAAGTCAGTAATGTGGCTACCGCTGATACCGCCGCCGGCTCTGGTGCCGTTAAACACGGCGCCCAAGTTCAAGCCGTATTGATCGCTGTCTGAAATCGTAACTTGCAACACTTTAACGCTGATAGCTACTTGCCGTGACAAACGTGCGTTTTGTTCGTTTATAAATTTTGCCACTTTGCGGATATCCGTCGGTGTGCCGGTTAAAGTGATTGTGCCGTTAGATTGATCCATGGTCAACTGCGCCCCTTGGCTAATCATGGAACTGATGGAGGCTTCAACATTGGTCCACAAATCAATATTGGCGGTGTTCGTCAAAGAAACCGATGAAGAACCGGCACTGCCTTCGGTGGATGAACCGCCGACGTTAACCGATAAAGTCGGTTTTGTCGGAAGTGTGTACAATACAAATGTTTTGGTAATATACTTATAAAAGTAAATTTGTTTGTTTTCATATTTCCACCAAATGCCAAAACGATTGGAAACCTCATCCAACAATCCGCTCAACGGCCCTTTGTAAGAAACAAGCATTTTAGTACTGTCGGTCCATTGTGCGCCGATGGTTTCCAAACTCGGAGCATTGCCATCGGCAACGCTTTTGGAGCTTTCTTCCAATTCCTGATCATAGCGAACGGATAACGATGTGATTTTGTTAATCATATCGCCGATTTCATACAAAGTAATCGGCCGGTTGCTGATTAACGTAATGCCGTCTGCCGTTTCCAGATAACTTGGTACCGGATCGCCTTCATATTCAATTTCGCTGGTGTCGCCAAGCCAAATATCGTCTTTAACGCGGATGACATCATTGGATATTGGCGTAGTCGGCATTTTTGCCTCTTCTTTGAGGGCAACTGTGTTCTCAATCTCACGCTCCAACGTTGCATCCAAATCGGTTGAAACGGAACAGGCTGCCATCAGCCCGGCCACGGCCGTTCCGATAGCCAAATTGATAAATTTATTCATACGCATTCTCATCCTCCATTGTTTCAACCACTAAAACACGGTTTCCTTTATAAAACGTTGCAATCGGTGCCGGACGCGCTCTGGCAAAAGCTCTGATTAAAGCGGAGCTGACGTCGGCAAAGCGTCCTCTGAACATGGCGCCGGCGCTTAACACATAATTGCGATTGGTGTTCCAAACCAGACGCCAGCCTGATTTTTCGCTCCAATCCGTCAATAATGCTTTTAAGTTCTGCCCCTCTTCGGCCAACCAATCTTGAACCGGATCTTCAATATCTTCCATATCTTCAGTATCTTCTATATCGCCGCTTTCTACGATTTCTTCGGTATCAAGAGTGTTTTCGGTCGCGTTATCGGCATTGTTAATGTTATCGCCGTTTTCAACTGACGGACTGATTTGTTCTTCATATTCAATGACCTCATCTTCAATGGATGGGGGAATGGAGGCCGAAAGGTTGTTTCCGGCCGCAGCTTGTGAAATCATTGAATCGCGGGGTGTTCTTTCCCCGTATTCTCTAAAATCTGCCGCCGTACCTGTATAATTAACAAACGGATCACTCGGACATAATTCCGGATCGTTTGTCGTCTGGCAGATATAATCATCCGGCGGTAACACAACATCTTCTGCCGCAATAACCTGAACCGGACAATTAGGTCCCGTGCATGGCGCCGTATAAGTGGGATTGTGGCGCACACAGCCTGCCGCGCCCAAAAGGCACATTAGGCAGGCGGGTAAAAATAGTTTTTTGTTCATATTGAATTCCCCTTTGTCAAACTTCATAATTTTTTCCAATCATACAAGCTGCAATTTAAATAATCAAGCATCACAAAACACTTATTACCATGGCTGATAATATGAGTTGTTGCTGTTTTTATTCACCACAACCTCTTCATTATTGTTAAAACGAATATTCCTAATAATAAATGAATTTGGCTCGCGCGACGTAAAAACAATGTTGATTTTTCTGAAATCAACGCCGCGGTTGGCTAAAATCGTGCTCAATAAATTAAGGCGCTTTTTTTGCAAAGCAAAGGAACTTGTGCCGTCAATTCTGATTTCAATATACATATCATCGTTATCGCGGGCATTGTCGGCAAAAGCGTGTATCCAGCGTAATGTGTGTCCGGAAATTTCCGCGCGGTTAGGTTGGAAAGAAAGCCGTAATTCAGCCGGTAAAATCTGCCCTGCGGAGATGTTGTCATCATTGCCGGATACAAAGCCGAAAAAGTCCAGACCTGATTTTTTGTCGGCAGTTTTATTAGGCGTTTTTGTATCATTTCCGGATGATTTGCTTTTATCATCGGAGAACCATGAAGCAATGCTCTTAAACAAACCGCTTTGTTTTTCATTTTCATTCAAGCTGCTGTTTGCGGCGGTTTGAGCGGCTTTTTGTTCGGCTTTTTGTTCTTCTTTGTCGGGTTTCTCTTCCGGCGATGCCGTCAATTGCGGTGTCAAATCCGTGTCATTTAAAATATCTTCCGGAATGGGAATAAGCAGATTTTGAATCATCTGATAAGCCACTTTTGTTTCTTTCCCGTCAACGGCTTTTTCTTCCGGTTTTAAGGCCGCAGAAACTTTCTCTTCATCTTCTTTGACGGCTTTGGATATTAATTTTTCTTCGGCTTCTTTAACTTCTTCTTTTTTTCCTTCCTCGGCAAAATATTCCACCACAGCTTGATTTTTTGCAAATCTGTTGCCTTTTGCTACCACCCATGGGCTGTCGTAATTATCTTTTTCGGACATTTGTGACCATTCGTTTTGCTTCAAGTCGGCTTCAGCTAAAGTTTTTTCTTCCGTAAAATCTTCTTCTTCAATCGTGCTGACCAGATTGTTCGGTTCCAGCATGGCAATTTGTGCCGCGTCGGCATTTTCAACAACATTAATGCTGTTGTGAAGCGTTTCGTCGCTTTCAGTAAGCGGAATATCATTTTCCTCGGCATTTAATTTGACGAGAGTTTGTCCTGTCGGCACCGCATTGTTTACGGCAACCAAAATCTTTTCTTCTGCCGGCTGATTGTTATCTTCCGGTGCGTACAAAATTGTTTGGCTTTCTTCCGGTTCTGAAGCTTCTGAATTAAAAGTATCGCTGATATCGGTATAAACAATGCCGCTTTCTTCATAATCATTCGTTGTTTTAGCTACAGTGATAATATTTTCTTTTTCCAAAACAATTTCTTCTGATGCGGCCAAATCGGTATTAACAGCGCCGGAAAGCTCCGTCGGTTTTTCAAAACTTTTTTCAGACACTGTTTCAGATTGAGCCGTAACAACGCCGGCGTTTTCCGAAACCATAACCGGTAAATCAGCGGCAACGATAATGTTTTGTGCCGCATCGGGCGGCGGTGGTGGTAAGTTGCCGATAGCAAATTCCGCTACTTCGTCTTTGGTGCGAACATCGTTTAAAAGCGGTGTGGTCAGTTTGTCAATTTCACTAACGTCAATCGCTTTGTCCACTGTGGCTTTATCATTGTCCGCCGGTACTGAAAACAAAGAAATGCTTTGTGCTTTAAGCGTGGGTTTTGCCGGTATTGCGGCATTTTCCGGTGTATGCATAAACACTTTGTTGACACCGATAACGGCCAACAAAGAAAATAAAAAGCTGTAAATAAAATTTTTTATGCTTTGTTTATGCATTTTTTAAAAGATACTCCGTTGCCAAAAAACACGCAAAAACAATCAATTGTTGCTGTTTTGCGATTTTTTGTCTGTTTTTATTGCTTAAACGATACAACTAATAATATTAAAATAGGGTTAATAGAAAGGGTTAGCCGATATAAATATAAAGCCGTTTTTTTAAGGAGAATGGCTGAATATTGTTTGTTTGTAAAGACTGTTTAAAATGTCATTTTATGGGACATAGTTTTAATGCCATGAATAAACAATTTTATAATAAAGCCTCGCGACAAAGCTCTTAAATTCTACAATAAAAATACAACGCAAAACGTTAGAAGTTTTTTTACCTTTTCGCGTTATAAAATAACCGATTGAATGCCCGAGCTGAATATGAATTTTTTGTTACACGGCGCAATTATTATTAAAAAACAATGAACTAGCATTTTTTTGAACGCCTAAAAAAAACTGGCAAAATCTTTTCAAATCTGGTATTCTAAAATTGTATAAGAAGTTTTGTATTAATATTTGGGAGAAAAGCAATGAAGTTTCTTAAGAATAATGCCTTTACCCTGTTTGCTTTGGCTCTGGTGTTTGCCATGGCGTTTATCGGTGATGCAAGCGCTGATTCCGTTATGACAACGGCTAGAACAAAAGCCTTAAACGTCTTCAAGGCCGTTAAAACCATCGTTTTCGTCGTCGGCGGTTTCGGTTTGGTGGCGTTGGCTTTCCAAGCGATTTTCGGTAAGGTTAAATGGCCGTGGTTTGCTGGTCTTGCTTTAGGTCTGGCAATTTTGGCCGCTGCCGGTGCTATTGTTGAATACGCTACAGGTACGGATGAGCTGTCTGCGGATAGTGACTTCGGTGATAGCTTTGGTAGCAGCACGGGTGGTTAATCCGCAAAAAATAACGAGCAAGGGAAAAGTCTGCAAAGGCTTTTCCCTTGCTATAAATAAAGTGAAGAGTGTTTTGTTAAAGTTAAAGTACGGTAGAAAAACTTCAAAGCTTTGATAAAACTTCTTTTAAGACAACAAGGAAAGGGTATGACAAATGTTGAGCATAAATTTTAAGAAATATGTATTGGCGGGGCTGTTTGCGTTCGCACTTTCTTCAATTTTATGCGCAACGGATTCATACGCTGTGTTTGAAAATCTGACCAGTACCGGTTGGGAAATTTTCGGCGGTATGCGCAAAATCATATTCGGCGCTGCCGGTTTTGGTATTATAGCCATTGCCATCGGCAGCTTTTTTGGTGCCTTAAACTGGAAATGGTTGAGTGCGATTATCATCGGCTTGGTGGTGATTGCCTTAACCGTTGGTCTGGTACAATATCTGGTGGCCGGCACCGGCGCCGATATCACGGTTTCCGGCATCACCGACACGTTGGTCAATGCCGACGGCTGATGCTTTTAAGATAAAGGAGGCGGTTATGTTAAAAACGATAAACAAGATAACGGGAGCTTTGCTTTTGGGCTTGCTCGTTTTTATGCCGGCAGCCGCGTTTGCCGCGCAGGGTGATATCTTTACCATCATCTCCAACAAGATGATTACCACCATCCAAGATGTCCGCACGATTGTCTATGTTATTGCCGGTTTCGGTTTAATCATGTTTGCCGTGCTGGCAGTTTTCAATAAAATCAGCTTTAAACATCTTTCTTATATTATGATAGGTTTGTCGCTGTTGGCAGTCATGATGCCGTTTATCAATTATTTCAGCGGTGCCAATTTGGAAGATTCCGAATATGTTTATGAAAACTTTATCGCCGGCGGCGATGCCAGTATTTTAGGTAGTGATTTAAATGATCAGGCTGAATGCACGGAAGCGGTTTGCCCGCCGCCCATTGATACCGATATTGAACTGCCGGAAGATGATTTGACAGTGCTTGAAGAGGAGCTGGATCTTGGTGATACGGAACTCAGTGTTGATAGCATGGGCTGGGATAAAAACGGTTGTCGCATTATAGGCGGCGTGCAGGAATGCTGTGAAGGTAAAATCAACAAAAACGGCAAATGTAAGAAGAGCTTTAAGCAAACCCTCAAAGACATCATCAGTGTCGGTAAAGACGTAATTAACGCCGGCAAAAACGCCGCGGCGGCAGTAGAATTTGGTATGGGTGTCGTGGATGCGGCTAAAAGCGGCTTTGATGATATTGGCGACATTATTTCTGGTGATGGCAATTTCTTTGATAAGTTGGGCGATCTTTCTGCCACTGTCGGTAATATGAGCGATCAAATTTCTTCGGGATCTAATGCGGCTCTAGGGCGGCTTGGCAGCACCTTGGGCGATATCGGTTCGGCTGGCGATACCATCACGGGTGATGATCGTGTTTCGGAAGGTATTGATAATTCCGGTGTTGGCGACTTTTTGGATGATGCCGGCGACATGATTGAAGATGCGGCCGACGAGATTGGCGATTATTCCGAAATGGGTCGCGACGTTTCCGGTATCGGCAAAGGTGCCGAAGATTTAGGCGACCGCATGGATGGTTGGGCCGACAGATACAATTAAAAAAATGCGGCGGTGCGGGTTAAATTGTATCGCCGCTGAAAATACCGCAAAAGTGGATTACTTTATGAAAACAGTTGACGAATGTTTTAAGAGGTTTCACTATTAAAACAATTATTAAGAGGGAAAAACCATGCGCGATATGATATTAAAGGCCGTTGCACAGCCGCCCAAAATTTTTTGGGGGCCGGTGTTGCCCGTCGCATTGAACGTCGGGTTGCAATTTCCTTTTATGTTTATGATGATTGGTATCGGCGATGTCAACCCTCTGTTTTTTGTCTGCAGTATTTTGCTTGTTCATGGGGCCGTTGTTTTGGCTGGTGCTCGCGAACCGCACTTGTCTGCCATGATTCAAGCATTCGGCCAAACCAATAAAGTTTCATACAACCTTTATCCGGAAAGAGGAAATAAATTTGAGCCCTGATTTTGATTTTTTTACCATGTTTGTGGAAGGCTTGAGCAACGTTGAGGTTGCTGTTGCCGTAATTGGTTTTGTCTCGGCGGCGGCTTTTGCCGTGCTGTTGTCATCGCGTTTTGGCTCATGGGTTTTGCCGCAGCCGCGTGAATCCCGCGTATCGGACTTTTTGCCGTTTGCCGAATTGTTGGACGACGGGATGACCATTCGTTGCACCAACGGCTCTTATGCGCGTGTCTTTCGGATTGGCGGGCTTGATTTAGGCTCGGCCACGCCTGAAAAAGTGTATTCTATGATGGAAGCGCGCAAATCATGGATAGACAACTTGTCTGAATTGCAGATTGTCTGTCGGGTGATAACGCTCCGCGATCGGACTGAACTGGAAGATGAACAAGGTGATTTCCAAAATCCGGTTTTGGAAAAAGTTTCCCAAATATGGGCTGAAAATATGAGCCGTATTTACACCAATCGGCATTATATTGTGCTTTCGGTGGTTGACCGCAAAGACGCGTTGAAAGATTTGAACTATGCCAGCCAAACGTTGATTGCAACTTTAAGTGAATACGGTGTAACTCAAATGTATGAATCTGAAGACAGTCGCGCTACCGATGGGCCGCTTTATGTGTTCAGCCGTTTGTGTAGTCCTGTTTCCAAGCCGGAGCCTAAAATTCGCCATGCCAAAGGGGCGGAATTAAATGAGATGATAACTTCCGATCATATTCATTTCACGCGTGAAGAAGGTATTATCCGTTTCTTTTCCGGAGAAAAAGAGCTTTATGAAATTGCAATGGGTATTCGCACCACCGGCGACTTTATGGATGAAAGCATGATTGTGTCCTTGCTTTCCATAGATTGTGAGTTGGTGTTGTTGCATAATGTCCGCCCGATTTTCAGACCTCAAGCGCGCATGATGTTGATTCAGCAACAACGTATGGCGGTTTTGACCAGTTTTTCACCCGAAGTTGTTAACCAATACGGTGAGGCATTGGCAACCATTGAAGACAGCGATGCTGATTATCAAGCCTTAACGGAATATTCCATGACGGTGTTGTTGAAAGGCTCCAGCAAAGAGGAACTGGATTTTGGAGAATCTGAAGTGCAGCGCATCTGCCGCAGTTTCGGCGTGACGCCGGTGCGCGAAGGTTGGGTGGCGCAGGCAACGTTTTTCAGCCAGTTTCCGACATATGATACTTATCCCAGAACATATCGTTATCTGTCGCGGGTCGTTTCCATGGCAATTTCGTTTGACAAACCGGCCGAAGGTTTCAGCAAGAGTGACTGGGGTCCTGGGGCGATTACGGTTTTCCGCACAATGTCGGGTTCGGCTTATCGTTTCCAGTTTCACGTTTCTTCTGAAGAATCTGCCGTGGCGCACTGTTGCATTATCGGTCCGACCGGACAAGGTAAAACAACCTTGCTGACGTTTTTGGCCGGCCAAGCCATGCGTCATAGTGATTTGAAAGTGTTTTTCTTTGACCGCCACCGCGGTGCCGAAATTTTCACACGCTCTATCGGCGGCGCGTATATCGGTTTTGACGGTGACAATAAGAATGTTTCCTTAAATCCGTTTGATGCGGATAACACGCCAAACAATCGCGCCTTTTTACGCCGTTGGATGAAATCCATTACCATGGCTGATGATGCCCTTTCCGAACGTGAAATTGCCCGCGCGGTAACCACGGCTTTTGATTATCTGCGTCCGGAAGAGCGGATTATGAAAAATCTTTATAAAAGCTGTTTTTCACCAACCGGAACCATGCGCCGCGAACTTTACCGCTGGATTAATCCGGATCAATACGGCAATATTTTCAACGCCGATACCGATAGCTTGGATTTGAAAGCCAAGCGTTTTATGGCGTTTGACTTCACGCACATATTTGAAGACGAAACATTAGCACCGGCGGTCATCAGCTACATCATGCACCGCATCCAGTCCGAAACCGGCGAAACCGGCGTTCCGTCGCTGATTATGATTGATGAAACGGCGCCGATGTTAAAGCATCCGATGTTTAGAGATTATTTTATTATTGGTTTGCAGGAAGGCCGTAAAAAACGCCAAGCGTATTTGTGTGCTTTCCAACAGCCGAACATCATAGACAAGTTAGGCGTCGGCGAGGTTATCCGCGGTCAATGCCAAACGGTTATTTTCTTCAGAAATCCGCAGGCGATGCTGGAAGATTACGCCAACTGGAACTTAACCCAGAGCGAGCTTGACTTTGTCTTTGGTAAAACATACCGCGATTTTCCGTATGCGATATTGTTGTCGCGTCCGGCAACCGGTGAATCGGTTATATTAGATGTTAACCTTGGCGCGTTAGGTCCGTATCTGAAATTATATAATTCCGGCCGTAAGAATGTGCTTTTGGTGGAAGGATTAATAAAAGAATACGGCGAAGAAAACTTTGTGACTCAATATTTAAATATGTCCTAGAGTGTAAAATTTGTTTTAAGTTTTCAAAGACGTATGGTAAAATAATAAGAATAAACAGACTTTTGATAAAAGGAGGTCGGCATGAACAAAACACAAACTATTAAAACTTTTTATTTAACATGTGTGAGTACGCTCTTGCTGGCTACTCCGGCGTATAGCTTTGGTTGGCCGACGCTTGATTTTTCACAAGTGACCAATATGGTTAACGGGTGGACTGCGCAGCTTAATTCCACCACCGCCACAGTTCAGTCCACGGTATCCGTTGGTAATATTCAACAACAGATAGGGGATGCTGTAAATAGTTTGGAGGGCGTTCAAAATGCCAAAGAAGAAGCCGAAAAAGCAAAAGCAAAAGCTGAAAAAAAGCTTAAACGCGCGGAAAAACTTAAAGAAATGAAAGATAAATTCGCCGAAGAGGCTGCTAACGCTAAAGCTTTTGCTGAAAATGTGAAAAGCGAAGTTGGCGAAGTGAAAGGTGCGGTAGAAGAAGGGATTGGCGAAGTTAAAGACACCGTAGACGAGGGAATGTCTTATTACAATGAAGGAAAAGAAATTTTTGATGAAGGTATGGATACTCTTGGCGATATGCAAGATATGTTAGGAGACCTTTCCGACAGCGGTGGTTCTTATGACGGTGGTTCATCAAGTAGTGGTTCGTACAATTCCGGTTCATCCAATTTAGGTGACTCATATGGCAACAGTTCGTCCGGTGTTTCAAACTCATACAATTCCGGCGGTTCTTACGGCGGTAGCGCTTCTTTGGGCAATGATGCCGTTTTAGATGATGCGGCAATCGCTGATTTGATATCTGATGCCGAATTTTCCGAAGGTAGTTGGGATGGCACTATGCCGGATGATCTGACAGGGTCTTCTGCCGATGCCGGTATGGTAAATACGCAAACAATTGGCCGTCAGCCATTTGCCGGCGCTGGCGAGGCACAACTTCCGGCTGACGCGGCAACAGCTTCTAGCATGACGCCGGAGACTGTAGCTCAATCTGCAACGGCAAGCGGTGCGGCTACGACCGACGTGTCGGGTCAAGCGACTCAAAGTATGGCGGCGCCGATGGGTGCGTCAAAGGCGACTTCTGCTCAAAGCAACGGTGGGTTGGCAGCCAACGCCTCCAAGTCTGCTGCGACAGCTTCGGCATCTCCAATGGCGGCGAGTTCATCAGAATCAGTGCCTGCGCGTCAGGCGTTTAAAACTGAAGTTTCACGCCAAGCGGCCGAAACTTCCGTAGCAGCCAAGGCTGCGCCAAGTTCTCAAGCGGCGGCAACCGCAAAGCCTGTAAAATCAGATGCCGTAGCGGCGCGGCAATCCACGGCGCGTCCAATGGGTGCGGCCAACGCTGCACGGTCGGCGACGACAAATGCTACACGTTCAGCGGTCACAGGCAATGTAAGTTCCTCGGCATCGGCCGGCGTCGGGTCAGCCTCTGTGACAAGTAGAATCCGCCCCTCAACGGCAACGCGTCCGGCTGCTGCGACAACACAAAGCACGGTTCGCAATTCGTTTAAATCTTCTGAAGCAAGCTTTTTATATCAGCAAAGTCGGAGTATGGCCTTTGCCCAACTCGGCGGAACAACTTTTAAAACCGGAACCACTGACGATGGTAAGTTTGTTTTTTCAGACATCATCGCCCAAAAGTGCAGTATGAATTTTGATGAAGTTGATGAAGAAAAAGTGGCGGAGTGTATCAAAATTTGGGTTAAAGGTATGCACGATCCGAACGCGGAAATTGCCGCCGAATGGAAAGAAGAATTTTCTAATGCCTTGCGCGACCATGTGTCGGGAAATTTGGCCGATTCCTTAACGCAAAAAAATTATTCCGCCACTTTCAGTTCGGAAGTTGCTGATGATTTAGACAGTAAATCCAAAGCTCTTACCAGCGAGCGCGATAGTTTGTCATTTAGTAGCCGTGTCGGCTTAACCAATCAAGAACTCATCATCCGTCTGATGGAAGCGTATACCAGCCAGACAATTACCGATGCTTTATCAAGAGTAAATCAAATGGATAACACCTATTATGAAGAGGAAGACTCCAATGAATAATCCACGCTTTTGCATCGTTTTTTTGCTGATTATAACCATAGGTTGGGCTTTCCCGACCAAAGCGGATATTGAGCCCATCAGCGCAACAATCAAAGGCGGTATTGAAAATGTACAAACACAGGTAAAATCGGTGCAAGATGCCGCAGAATCAGTAAAAAAGCTTACTGATACGGCAGTTCAAGGAGTTAAAGGTGTTGTTGACAATGTTGATGAAATCGTTGATGTTGCAACAGATCCGTTAGCGGCGGTTGCGCCGGTGGCCACTTCGGTTATGGGGGGTATGCAAGACAAAGTTGATGGTTCGCAAAATGAAGATGAATTAATTGAAGATGTTACCCAAAATTACACCCGTGAGTTTGGCGCCGATAACAGCATTACCGAAGCCAAAAAACTTCAAGCGGCGATTAATAAAAATCTGGGCGAAAATGTGGCTACGCTTTATGCTCGTACCCTAGTGCTGCGTCAGGAACTGATGAAAGAAGAGACGCCGGATCCCTCATTGGAAACCATCACGGATGCTTTAGACGCCAGTACCGAAGTAACGCTAACATCCCTGCGGCGTTGGAACAAAATTTTGGAGATGCAGGCATACATCAATGAATTTAAAAATTCATTGGAAATACAAAATTTCACGCGTGATGCGGAGGACAGCGACAATGAATAAAATAAAGCCATGGTTAAAAATTTTGTTATTGTGCTGTTTTTTGAGTGTTGGCAATGTAAGTGAAACACAGGCACAATTAAAAGTCGGCGCTTCGGAGACTGCCGGATCGGTTTCGGGTTTTGTACAAAAAGCCGAAGCATGGGTGCAAACGCAGGTTAATACAGCCGCGCAAAAAATTCAGGAGTTTGTTACCGGTCCAAAGGTTCAGGCCGCCATTGAAAAATATAGAGCCATAAAAGAAGATATTACAGCGACAGTCACTGATCTTAACGATGCGTATAGTGATACGATGGACAGTGTGAGCGGTGCGCAAAGTCACATTGGAGCAATCCAAGAAGGTTTCGGTGAGATGGAAGAAGAGATGATGGAAGAATATAACAATATCAAAGAATCACAAGTTGGCTCGGCAGCGGATTTGACAATACAATTGAATGACATAAACAAACAACTTGAAGACCGTAAAACGGTTGTGTCTGAAGAACTGGCGGCCAAAGCACAAGCGGCGCAGGACAATTACGACATTATGCAATCCATGCTTGGAGCGACGTCAGACGAAGCTGACAAAGCTGTCCTGACATCAGAAATGTCAGCGTTGGAGGAAGAAATCAGCGGTTATAATGCGTCTTTGGAGAGCTTGTCTGGCGATGATGCGGATTCCTATTTGAGTGAAGACAGCGAATATCAGTCCTTATTGACGCAAAAACAAGACATTGAAGCGCAATTAGCTGCCTTGGGGGCGGCAGGAGCTGAACTCGCTTTAGGGGCGGCTGAAAAATGGCTGAATCAAAGCGATGCGCAAAAACAAGAAGAATACAACAAGGTTATTGCTGATAATTTCCTGAAAAAAGGCGAACCGAATACGGCTGAAAATATAGAAAGAGTAGCAAAATATCGTCGTAAAGTATTTAAGGAAGATGTGGAACATGTTTTGTATTCATCTATTGCATTAAAATTGCAGCTTGATGACGATTTGGAGCGTCTTACGACCAAGCAGAAAAACGTTGCGGCGGCAGATTACAAAATGACGGCTGGTAACATGATGGTTGAACAAAAAATTGAAGATATAAAGATATTGTACAATTACACAAGCTTGATGATTGCTGATTTGCGTCTGAAAACATCGCAGAATATGTTAAATCAGGATTACCGTCTGAAAAATTATGATAAAAATCCGGCGGCTTTGAATTTGGACAATTACATCTTTACAAAAGACGATATTCCTTCCGATGAAGGAAAGAAGAGCTTTTTAGATAAGGTGGCGCAATAGCCGAAGGGAGGGTTGAATGAAAAAATACGGATTTTTTAGCTTAAGCCTTGCGGCCTTTGCGATTGTATTGTTATTAACCGGAAAAAGTATAGCACTCGGCCCATTTCCGCCCGGACCGATGGATACGGTAATTGACTTTGTGACAAACGCTGCCGAAACGGTAGAAGCCAAAAGTGCCGAAGCTTTGGCTTTGCAAGATAAATTGCAGGAACTTCAGACGCAGGCGCTCAGTGATATTAAAAGCTTTGGTGAGAATGTAAAAAATCAGTTACAGGATTCCCTATTTGGTAAAAAGGAAAACCAGTCAAACTTGGCATCGGTGCGTACCATAGAAAAATGTAAAATTGCCGATATAACGGATGAGGAGTCCGTAAAAGAGGCTTTTCATGAACTGTTTTTGACGTATCCGACTGATATCCTTGAACAATATCCGGAAAACCAACGCGCCGTAAAATTGGCGTATCGTGATAAAGCGGTGGAGTTTGGCAACGATGCCATGATTGAAATGTACATCACCGTTCGTGATTTGGAAGAAAAAATGGAAATGTTAAAATCCGAATATGATGAATTGAGCGCGTGTTATGTTCAAGGCAAAAGTTCAGATGCCACAGCTTGTGTCAGCGCTTCTTCAAGTGAGGAAGAGCTGGGTGTTTGGAGCAATTATTACAAGTTGAACAGCATTTATGATTCTATGCTTAAAATTACTGAAGAACTGACGGCTCTGAAGGCGCAATATGAAGTCGCGCAGGCAATTTTATCCGGTGTGGAACCGATTGAGGAGGAAACCGAGGATGAATCTGCCGGCAAAGGCGATAAAGTCAGTTATAATGATGTCTTCCGATATGTGCAGACGGATAAACAAGCTTATGCACAAATGTTTACGACGCAATCAGTTGCCAATTCGGCAACATCTGTGCAGCCGAATATGTCGGCTTCGGCCGCTTTGCCATCAGCGTCAAAATCGGCTTCGGCGTCTACTTTAAAATCAACACAGTCGGCTGTTTCGTTGCAGGCTTCAACAAAAACATCGCAGCCTGCAAATTCTGCTACGACACAAACAAAATCGGTTGCAAGCACGGCGACACCTCAAGGCAACATGGCTTCAGCCGCTTTGCCATCAGCGTCAAAATCGGCTTCGGCGTCTACTTTAAAATCAACACAGTCGGCTGTTTCGTTGCAGGCTTCAACAAAAACATCGCAGCCTGCAAATTCTGCTACGACACAAACAAAATCGGTTGCAAGCACGGCGACACCTCAAGGCAACATGGCTTCAGCCGTGGCAGCTTCGGCGCTAAATCCTACTGCTTCGCAAACAAAAACTTCTGTTTCTGCGGCATTGCCGGCAGCGGCCGCTATGAAAACGACGGCGGTAAAATCATCGGCGGCGGGGTCAAGTGCGGCAACATCTTTGGCGACATCACCGATGTCTGCAGCAAATATATCCTTGGTTTCAACGCCTGAAGCGACGGCACGAGATATCTCTACTTCCAAATCGGCATCGGTTATCGCCTCAACACCGACATCGGCGACGTCGCGAGCTTCCTCTTCGGCTGCAAGTGAAAGCTTGGGAGGTATGGTGTTAACCAATAACAATGCGGCGGCAGAAGTATCCAATCCTGATTTGGAAGTTGTTCAAGCTAAAGCATATAACGTCAAATCTCCGTTGGCAGGAACGGCAGATCAATTTCAGGCAATGCTTATAACAAACAATGCATATCAAACATTGCAAAAATCGTTGAAAGCTCACAATTTTAAACAACAAATGCCGGAATATCGTAAACTTTTTGAAGAATATAACAAAATGAAAGAGTTGCATGAAAAGGCTTTGGATTTGTTGGTGCAGTCGGAAAATTGCGCCATAAACTATTTGGGAAATTATTTCAACAATCCTTCCGGCATATGGTATGGCAATGGTTGCAAAGTGTCTGGTCACGAAATTTCTTGCGATTCCGGTCGCAATGTAACCTCGGAAACATTGAAAAATTTGCTTCCGGGTGATGCCTTGTGTGCAAATGACAGCTCAAAAATATGTAGCAATTATGGTATAAACAGCTATTCTAGCCGCGAAGGTATGTCCGGTTGGTTGATTTCCGCTTATAAAACAGCAAAAGCCGAAAAAACAATAGATTTGAATGAAGAAGATTTTGCTACAAATATGACCGAAGAAAACCAAGAAGGCGGTGTTGAAAATCTTGATGCTTTGTCCGAACAAATTAACACCGAACAAAGTTCTGGCACAATGGATAGTTCCTTGTTGCGTCCTAGCGATACCCCGAAAACCGAGGCTGCTATTCGGGAAAATTTCATGGTATCATGGCAGATAGGTGCCGAAGCCGCAAAAGATTTGGCCGATGATATGGTTTCGGGAACATCCGAGTGGGGAACGCTCAAAGCGCGCTATCCTTTGTGGAATGATGATAAATTGGTTTACGCTCAATATCTAACAGAAAAATATAAAAATATGCGTATTTACATTAAAAAAATGGATTTACGCCCAGATGTGACTTTACTGGCATTGAAAATAAAAAACTTGTTGCCGACCACCGGCACATTGTATGAAGTGGATTTAGGAAATATTTGGCAGTTTAATACCGATGTTTTAGATAAGCTTTATCCGTTAGTCAGCAAGGATAAAGAACAGGCTGAACAAAATGTTTCGGAGCTGACAAAGGTTCGGCAGCAAACTGATGCGGCCGCTGACGGCATACGCAGTTCGTTTAATGCAGAGATGGTGTCGTTAAATAACCGAAAAGCATCCATTTATCAAAATTTAGATAGTGAAAATATTCAGTTAAATGAATACAAGACGGCATACAACACCGCCATTGAAAACAAACAATCTGAAAAAGGAAATATTGAAGGCCAGAAGGTTGTGGTGGAAATATCCCAAGCCCGAAAAGCAAAAGCGCCTAACGCCAAAAGCAATTTTGAAGCAACGGCCGAAAGTAGCATAAAAGAATCAAACAGTGCCATAGAAGAGGCTGACAAAGAAGCGGAAGGCCAGCTATCCGGAATAGAAATCAAACGAGAAAGTATAGATTCACTCAATACGGATTTGGAAAACAATGAAGAAACAATCGCGCGTTCCAAAAGTAATTTTGCAGCGTCTGCATCTACAATAGAAGCCAATAACTTGTCTTCGCTTAAAGCGGCTTTAGCTGATATGGAAAGTTCGGCATCTGCTTCGCGGTTGGGCGCAAGCAGTTATCTGCCATCGCTTTTGAACACGACAACAGGCTCCAGTTCCGTAACAATATCTGTTTTATCATCAATTATCGGTGTGGCGGACAACGCTACGGAAGATCTGCGGCAGGCGATTATTGCTCGCATAGATGCGGCGGCCGCACAGATTGAGGCCATGGGAGATAATCGTTTTGTTCCCGAGCGCCATGCCGATATTGTCAAGATTCATCAACAAATGCTTGATGATATAAAAAATCTGAATGCCAATGTCTCCATAAGCGATTTAGCATTGTCTGCCGTGTTAAGCGCTGATGCTGTCAAACCGCTTGTTAAGGAGAGTATTTTGAACAAGATTTTGGCGGATATATGCAAAGACGACACATGTTATACGGCTGATACTGAATATTTTGTTGCTCTTGACCCGAAAGAAAGAGATTTCAAAGCACCGGCCGCTATTGAATCAATGCCGACACCGCCGCTACGCGAGATTGTCCATTTTGATACGGCAGATTTTGAAAATGTCATAAAATCAGACACATGGATGACAACAAAATATGATTTTCTTAATCAAGGACAAACTTTACCTGCAATTTGGCAAAAAATATTGGGTAAAAATGGTTTTGTGGAAAGAGATGTTGATATAGAAGAAATTTTATCGCACAATGAATCGGTTTTGGATGCCTTGCGCCAAGGTGCAGGTTATCCTTGCACAAGCGGAAAGTATGATGTATATATCCGTAACGGTGTATATTATGTAACAAATGCCGGAGGCGATATAAATAATTTCTGCTCGGATATACAATCAATATCAATTCCGTTAGCCAATATTCCGATTATTCGTTTAACAAACGGCGATAAAGTTGAAGGCGTGCTTGATACGCCGCCGGCCAAAACGCCGTCCAGCGAGCTTGCTGTCATTTTGGCTTATCGTAATGGTTTAACATTTAACGACCGTATAAAACAAATTATGGAATTTTATGAAGAAATGGAAAATTCCGACGATATTGACGAGAGCGCTCAAGAACAGAACAAAATTTATCGGAAAGAACTCCTGACCCGCAATCAATTTGGAAACTTTTTGGATTTTGTTGAGCAGGAAATGAATTATCAAGACAATATGGATAAGTTGGAAGTCAAATTAGATGAAACTCGTCAGAAAATTAAGGAACAATTAGCGGAAATTAACTATGTTCCGGAAGAAAAATTTGATCTTTCAGAAGACGCGATTTACAATGAAATTATGGAAAAGCTTGAAAATTATAAAAATCAAAACATTGAAAATGCAGTCGGTATGATGCAATCCATAACCGCTTCAGGTGATTTAGTTGAAGAAAAAGTTGAAAAAATAAACAACCTTGTCAGCGCCCTGCAGATGGATAATGAAGAATACGTTCAGCTTAATGACAACACTTCCGCCGACAGCTCTCTTTCTGAAGAAATAAAACGGAAGAAAACAGACGGAGCCGTGCGCGATGAATACGATAAAGAAGGCGAAGATGTGCACGAAAATAATCTGAACAGTTTTGAAGAGCCATATTGTGCAAACTATAATTAATGGAATAAAAATGGTTGATCAATTAGAAAAAGGCAGCAAAACTCTGGCAATTACCGACGCAAATGCGCCGCAGCAGCCTCGTTATGAATATATTACGGAACAAGAAACGGAGTTAAAAGGTGCAAAAGAAAGCTATTATTGCTGGTTGTCGCGGTTGGTCATTTTGTTTGCTATCATCTCGTTGGGCTTTTTTGCAAGTGCTTCTTTAGTTTTGTTTCGCTTGGCGCCGGAGGTGACGGTAGAGCCTTTTTTGATTATTCGCCAAGACAGATCGGACACAATGGTGCGTTATGAGCCGATAGCGACCGATATGGCGTCTTCCCGCCAGATGATGGAGAATTTTATTCGGCAGTATGTCATATTGCGAAATACCGTATTAAACGATCAACGTGAAATGCAAACGCGTTGGTTTGGCGGCGGCATGGTTGCGTATATGTCATCATCGCAAGTGTTTGCCGAATTCAATAAAAATCGCCAACAAGAGTTGAATCAGTTACTGCGCGATAAAGTTGTACGCGATGTGGAAATCATTTCTATCGGCAAAGTCGGCGGCGAAAAAAGCCCGGTTTGGAAAGTTGATTTCCGCACATATGATTTATCTCCGGCTCTCCGCAATGATACAACCGGAAGTATGGTCTTGGTTACCAAGTATTGGACGGCTTCCGTTACGGCCTTCTTTGTACCCGAGCGGCTCTTTATGTCAAAACGCTTGATGAACCCGCTAGGGTTCACGGTAACGCGATATTCGCAAACAGAAGTGGAAATTCTTTAATTTATATTAATCTTTTTTATTTATGATACCATAAAACAGTCTTCTAACTTGTTGATAAGTTGGGGATGTGAGAGCTTCATGTTAGACTTTTAAAAAGAAAGAGTTTAATGTGATAATGTCTGGACATATATAAAAGGAACATTGCAATGTATAAAAAAATTGTTTTACTGATTGCTATTCTGATTTTATCGGCATGCGGACTGTTCGGTTCATATTATGAGCCGGAACCTGTCGGTATCGGTAAAGATGTCAATGAGCTAAAGCTTTCGCCTTGTGCCTGCATTGAGATAGAACTTCCGAAGACGCTACCGGATTGGTTTGTGGCAACGATATAGGTGAGATATGGCAGACCAGTTAGGCATAAATAATACTGAACAGCGCTTGTTGGGCAACCGCGGTGGAACACCGCGCCAAATTGTGCGTCGGCCGCAGCCGCGCCGTCGTCGCGAAGAAGACGAAATTGTTGTCAATGCTAGCGAAAAGAGATATTTGTGGACGGCCAGAGCTTTTGCAGTTGTGGTTGCTATCAGCTTGTGCTGCAATTTTGTGTTGATATTGGCTATTGCGCAGCTTTTGCCTTTGTACCGAATAGAACCGTTTCTTTTGACTTTTGAAAACAAGGAAGAACAGGTTTATGACATTATCCCGCTGGCCAATATGGAAGACCAAAAAGCCATTACCGAAGTTTTTGTGCGGGAATATGTCTTGTTAAGAAGTGCGTTTACCAATGATGTGCCGGAAATGGAATCTCGTTGGATGCCGGGCGGGCCTTTACAAGAAATGTCATCGCCGACGGTGTATCAGGCTTTTATTGATCGTACGGCAAATCAAGCATTAGAAATTATTAGAACCAGAGGATTGAACCGTATGGTTCGTATTATGACGGTCAATGAATTGGGGCGTGGTCTGTGGCAGGTGGAGTATGAGACAAGAGATATGTATCCTGACTCTCCGGCGCCGGAGATTAATTATTGGACAGCCTCTTTAAGGATTATGTATCGTAAAAAAGTTGTGAAATACGGCGAACGGTTAAGCAATCCAGTCGGTTTTACCGTTACCAGATATTCGCTTTCGCACAACGAGGCGGAATAAATAAAAGGTGTATAAAAACATGAAACGTTATCTGATGAAAATATTTTCTGTTTTAGTGCTGTTGACGGTGCCTTTCGCGGCCAAAGCGCAGGCAACGATAGACAGCTTGAATCAAAATGCAGACCAAAGTCAAGGAATGTATCAACCGATGAATATGGGATACACGGGCATCAGCTCTTTGGGAATGATGCAAAGTGCGTGGCTTGATCCTTTGCAAAATCTGGGTGAGGGACAAAGCAAGCCGGCATATTCCAAATATTATTGGTCGCCGGACTTGGTGTTGCCAATACGTTTGCGTGAAGGAATGATAACGTTGGTCAATTTTCCGGAATGGGAACTGGTTGAAGATGTTTATATCGGTGACAGCAAAACGTTTGACGGACGGATTTCAGGCCCGAGCACACTGCTTTTATACCCCAAACAAGGGGCGATGGTTGGTGTTGATACCAACATTATCGTTTTCGGTCGGTCTGGAAACAAATATGTGTTTTATGCCCGCAGCGAAGGTGTTAATACGGAACGTCTGACAAACTCAATTATTGATATTGAAGTGGTAGATGGCGGAAAAAATGGTAGCACCGCCGGCAGCCTTGGCAGTGGCTCCGGCGGAGGACATGTTAATGCCAGTGCTTATCGGGGAGGGAACGGTAAATCGGTGGATTCTAACTTTACCAAAAGATATCAAAAAGAAGATTGGATAAAGAGCATTCCGCTAGATCCTTCGCAGTTTCGTTTTGATATAGAGATTTATGTGCCTAATCCGGACGATGTGGTAATTGCGCCGGAACGTGTTTGGCACGATGATATTTTCACATACATTGATTTGGGTGAAAAAGCATTAAATATGATACAACGTCCGATTGTCACTTTGATTGTTGAACGGGTGGAGACGCCGGTTGGTTTCAGAACCAAAGGACCAAACAATCGGCTGATTATCGTGGAAGGCGTCGGTGATATGGTTTTGCGCAACGGTAAACGAATAGTTTGTTTGAAGTTGCGCCGCGATGATGCCGAAGGTTTAGACAATATTACTTATGCCGAAACCAATGATTGGGATGTGCCTCCGGCTATTCCGGCGGGAGCGAAAGCATCGGCTTCCGGCGCCGCCGCGGCAGGTTATGGCGCATCTGCTCAAGGATTTGGCGGTGGAAAACGCGCATCCGGCGGATATAATGCCAACGGTGAAGTTGCCGGAGAAAACCTGTATAAAGTCGGTGCCGATGGCGAAATTATAGCGCCTGATTATACCGGCAAGGCTGGAGATAATATGGATTACAGCAAAATGCACCGTTTGCCGCATCAAAACAGCTCGGTTTCCGATAATGAAGACATCTTTGCAAAATATCGTTATGGAAGCGGTTTTGAAGGTGAAGATGCTGCTAGTATTTCCGTAGAACTCGGAACGGATGCCAATGTTAGCAATCTTGAAAATCTCTGGAGTGAACTTTCTAAAAAGTATTCTTCGGTGTTGAGCTCTTATCAGCCGTTTTATTCTGTTGATGCACCGGCAGACGGTCAAGGAAAAGAGCTGTTCCATTTAAGAATAGGGCCGGTTCGTTCCATAGATGTGGGTGACAATATCTGCAGTCAACTCGGTCGTAACGGTGTTTTCTGCAGTGTCGTGCGCGTACAATAGGAAAACGAGAAAACAATGAGCAAAGAAGTTTTAACACATTCGGAAAGATATGTTCGTAAAACCAACAGAATAATTTTAATTGTTGGAATTACTTCTTTTGTTGTGTTTTTATTTGGTCTTTTGCTCTTGTTTTCCAGCGGTGCGCCGGTAGATGAATACGAAGAACCTGTTTTTACCGATGATGATGATGCTCTAAATTTAGGCAACAATGTAAATCCGTTGTTGGATAATATAGAGTTTGAAGATGTTGAAGATGGTGAATTACCGATTACAACAACGCCAAATCCAGTAAATATGGGGCAGGTTGTGTTAGGAACGGAAGCTAAAAATGTGTTGACAATCGGCACCAACGGTAAAGCCTCTATTCGCATTGTATCAGTTAAATTAGCAGAACCGCCTTTTGAGGGCTTTACTTTCAAGGATGGTTGTACGAGCGCGGAGTTACGTGGTAATCAAACCTGTAACATCACAATGAATTGGGCGCCGGTTGTTGCCGGAAATGTTCAAAACAACTTTATTGTTTCTTGGCATGAAACCAATGTTAGTGCACAAAATGCAAAAGCCCAAAAAATTCCGGTTGACGGCAACGCTGTTACTCGCGAAGATTGTAATTTCTGTACCACGGCACCCGGAGCCCCGTTAGGCGAGGGAATGGTTATCCGTGATAAAGACGGTAATATTATCGGCTACATTACGCCGGACGGTCGTGCGGTAGATTTAAACGGCAACGAGTTGGGCGTCATTAATGCCGACAATCAGGTTGTTGATAAAGACGGCAATGTTGTTGGTCGCGTAACGGCAGACACGAGCAAAATGCGTGTTGCATACGGTCCGAATGGCGAGATTATCGGTTATATTGATGAAGACGGTTATGTCCGCGATGAAAATGGCAATATTATCGGCCGAGTCAATGAGGATGGGTTAATCGTGGATGAAAACGGTAATATTATCGGTGTTGCCGGCAACAAGAGATTGGTTTATGATGAAAACGGCAACGTCATCGGTTATGTCACGGCAGATGGTCAGGCTGTTGATTTTAACGGCAATCCCATAGGGCATTTAAATGCGGACGGTACCATTAGTGATCGCAACGGCAACGTTATTGGCAAAGCGGTTGAAGCCGGTTATGTTTATGATGAAAACGGCAATATCATCGGTCGTGTTTTGGAAGACGGTACGGTTGTGGATATGGACGGAAACGTTATCGGGCGCCTGAATGAAAACGGCGAAGTTGTTGATATGAACGGCAATGTTATTGGTTATGTCAGCCGTCCCGGACAAACCGCTGTTGATGAAAACGGCAATCCGATAGGCGTTGTGCTGCCGGACAACTCTATCGTGGATGAAGAAGGCAATATTGTCGGCTATGTTGATAAAGACGGCAACGCCTATAAATTAAGCGGTGAAAAAATCGGTAAAATGGGTCCATCGCGCCGCTTATATTATGATGAAAACGGCAATCCAATAGGTTACATTGATGAAAACGGCAACATTATAGATTTTAACGGCAATAAAATCGGACAGATTCTTGAAGACGGAACCGTGCTTGATGCTAATGGTAATGTTATCGGAAGAATGTTGGAAGATGGTACAATTGTGGACGCCAACGGCAACGTCATCGGCCGTGCCGGAGAATATGTCAATCTGGCGCTTGATGAAAACGGCAACGTCATTGGTTATATCAATAGCAAAGGCGAAGTTATCGGTAAAAATGGCGAAGTGATAGGTTATGTTGATAAAGATGGCAACATCATCAGCAACAAGGCGATTAAAATTGGTGCGATTGTCCGTACGGAATTAATACCGGTAACGCCGGCAGGCACGGTGTTGGGAACGGTTTCTCCAACCGGTGAGATTGTTAATGAAAAAGGACAAAGTTTTGGTCGTATACTTCCCAACACATTAATTCGCGATATCAATGGTTCCCGAATAATTGCTCGTGGACTGAAAGGCGGAATGATTGTCGGCTGGGGATGCAGCAATATCGGAAAGCTCAATCAAGACGGGACAATAACTCAAAACGGTCAAGAGATGCCGTATCTCATATATCCGGATGGCGGTGTTTACAACAACAGCGGTCAGTTTTTAGGCAATGTTGTACCGACGGGACGCGTGTTTGATAATCAGTGCAATTATCTGGGCATGGCCAATACTCAAGGAATTGTGCAAACGGATAATAAAAACTATGTCGGGTGCGTCAATCCTGACGGAACGGTTTTAAATGAAAATGGGGATATTATCGGAAAAGTAGCGCAATACAAGGTAGCAGTCAATGCTGAAGGTCAAATTATCGGCCGCATGACCCCGAACGGCACAGTTGTTTCAAATGCCGCGCTTCCCATGGGATGCAGCAACGAAGACGGTGAAGTCTTTAACCAAGAAGGGACTTATCAAGGCCGGTTGGTAGATAGTTTTTATGCTTTTGACTTAAATGGAACGTATTTAAATACATTTAACAATGACGGATCATTAACCTTAAAACAATATCCGGATGCTCGTTTGTTTTTGCATAAATATATTGTGAATGCCAATAACAAAATTATAGGCATTGCCTTGCCTGAAAGAAACACGGTTGTTAACGCCGACGGTGCCGTTTTGGGAAGACTTTTTGCCGATGGCAATATTTATGACAGCAAGGGCGCGATAGTGGATAAAATCTATGGCGATGGTTTAAGTTTTTATCTGGGTTCGGCAGGAAAAATCTTGCCGGTTGGTTCGGTTGTCAATCATGCCGGCCGCAAAGTAGGCTTTGTCAATCCGGATGGCCGAGTACTGACGCGGCTCGGTGAGTATCTTGGGCGGGCAGATGCCAAAGGCTGGTGGCTGGATACAAACGGCATGTACAGCGGTGCAGTTGTTGTTTCTGGGGCGGCCATCGGTTATGACGGTTCTTATCTCGGCTATGTCAAAAAAGATGGCACGGTAATCAATATGACAGGCAAAATCACCGGCTATGAAAACGGAGAAGGTTTGATATTAAATGAAGACGGTGATGTTTTGGGTGAAGTTGTTCCGATAGCAATTATGGTAGATTTATTTGGGAACTATAACGGATACACCGATGCCATTGGAGATGTCGCTGATTTATCGGGTAAAGTCATAACGGCGGTTCTGCCTGGCGGATCTACCGATAAAGGTTTGAGCGTATTAAGAAGAGGCGTTGTCATAGATTTTGGCGGTAAAATAATCGGCTCGGTTTTACCGGACGGCTCGGTTATTAATACCAAAAATGTTGTCATCGGCAAAGTTCATTCTGACGGCAAAGCCGTGAATAATGAAGGTCATTTAATCGGTGAAATTGTTGCCGGCGATATTGTTATCAACAATCAAGACATCGTTGCCGGTTATATCAGTTTTGACGGAACAGTCAGAAATGGTGCCAATGTTGTGATCGGGCGAGTTTTGTCCGGTGGTCTGGCCGTAGACAATCAAAACAATATCTTGGGAACGACATATAAAGTTGGCACAGCAATACTTTCGGATAAAGGAGAATATTTAGGACGCCTCAACGCTGACGGAAAAGTTCTGGGCGAAAAAGGTGAAATCATAGGTTATTTAAAGAATAACGGCTCATTTGTAAATTTGGATAAAAATGTTGCAGGTTATGCCTTGCAGGATGTTGCGCAAAATCGGAGGAACTAAAAAGTGTTTGCTAAAATAAAAAAAATAGCACTGTTAATAAAAACAAGCTTTGTTGCAGCTGTGTTAACCGTCGGTCCGGTTTATGCGCAAGAAATCACGGCGATAGATTTTAACGGCGATTTGATAGGTAAAGTCATACCGGACGGAACGGTAATCAGTTTTGATAATGCAATTATCGGAAATGTGACGGCAGACAGTTTCATTGTAAATGCCAAAGGTGAGCTGATTGGCGGCGTTATTCCGCAAGGCGTTGCCATCGGCAATGACAACCGTCTTTTAGGACGTGTGAATAACGACGGCTCTGTGCGTCTGCCATCTGGGAAAATTGTCGGCAAGGTTTTACCCAATGCATTAGTGGTAGACGATGCATATAATATTTTAGGTGCGGTATTGTATCCGGGCTTGGTTTATAATGATGCCGGAAAAACTGTCGGCCGCTTAACCGGTGACGGTGCATACATTAGTCTGGAAGGGCAAAATATCGGTTTTATATCTCCACTCGGTTATGCTTATCGCAATACCGGAAACGGCTTTGCTTTGGACGGAAAGTTAATATCTTCTAAAATGGTTATCTCTCCGGAAGGTCTTTTCATCGGTAGTGTAACCCCAGGTGGTCGCGTGACTGATTTTGACTCAAAAGCCATCGGATTCATTCATGCCAATGGTTATGTTTATAATGAGAGCAATCAAATCATCGGCAAAAGTGTATCTAACGGCTATGCGTTTGATAATTTAGGAAATTATTTAGGATTAATCACCTATAACGGCGAGGTAATGAACAATGGCGAAATTGTTGCCCGCCAACGAGCCGACGGCAAAATAGTCAATACGGAAGGGCGTGTTGTCGGTTTTGCGACAGACATGGCAGCCACAGCAACGGATTTGCAGGGTAAATATTTAGGTCGGTTGATTCCTTCGGGGCAAGTTGCACGCGCGCGTGAAAGTGTCGGTATGGTCAGCGCCGGCGGTTATGTTAAAGATGCGGATGGCGAGATTATTGGACGCCTTATTAAAGCCGGTCCGGTTTTTGATTATATGGGAAATTTGACGGCGCAAGCCTTGCGTAACGGCGCGATTATTTCCACCACGGGCACACCGCTAGGTTATGCCGTCGGCAGTTTGGCTTACGACAACATCGGACGTCTTCTGGGTGCCGGAATGGATAGTTTGCTGGTGTTTGATAACAGCAATAATTTATTAGGCTTAAGCGGCATCGGTTCTGAATTTTCCGATGGTGGTATCAAATATAAAGTCTCGCCTTTCGGTTATGTTTATTCGGCTGATAATATGTTAACGGGGCATACGGTCGGATTGGAAGCATTGTATAACAACAGCGGGCAGATAGAAGGTTATGCAGGAGTTAATGGCGAACTACAAGGAATTCCGCAAGAAAAAAATTATAAATTGACACAATCAGGAACGGTTATAAATTCCGAAAATGCGATTATTGCCAAAAACATCCGTCCGTTTTTTGTTGTTTCTTCTGATGGTTCGGATTTGGGTTATTTAACTGAAACCAATTTGTTGATGAATGCCAAAAAAGAAATTACGGCAAAAATTTTACCGGAATATAAAATCATTTCCAGCACGGCAGATGTGAAAAACAATCTGATGCCGGTTGTCGGCGCTGCTGGAAACGCTTATTTGGCAATTGGTATTAACGGAAATATGTTGGGATATGCAAATTTTAAAGGAGAAGTTCGTGATTATTCCGGCAACAGGATAGGTTCGGTGCTGGATAATAAAGACGTTGCCGATGTTAACAACGCCCTTATCGGTAAAATTATGAATTTTTCAGGTGTCGTAAACGATGAATGTTCATTTTTGGGGGTTGTGGGCGCTAAAGGCGAAATCCGCAACAACCGTGATGTTATTTTAGGAAAAATTTTAACCAATGGTCAGGTAATTTCCGAAGTTGGAAATGTTGTCGGCTTTCAGACCGAACCCACCAATGTTATGGATTTTGACGGCAAATCTTTGGGTATGACAAGCTCGCTTGGCATGGTTTTGAATTATGCCGGAGAAAATTTGGGATGTATTCGGCGGGATGGTCGTCTTTATAACAACGATAATCATTTTATCGGCGGGATGGTCGCACCTGCGCCGGTTATGAATTTTGAAAACATGATTATCGGCCGCAATGACCTGAATAATAAATTGATTAATGATAAAAGCGAAACAATCGGTTATCTTCGGCCGGATGATACGGCCATTTCTTCCGAAGGGGAAATTTTAGGTATCTCGTTCAAATATAAGGTTGCCTTTGATAATGAAAACGGCTTTTTAGGAAGAGTTTTGGAAAACGGCAATGTTATTAGCGATAAAAACGATATTTTGGGTCAGGTGCAATACGATGGTACGGTTATCGCAAATGATAAACCGATAGGTTATGCTTTATATGATCTGTATATCTATGATGAAGAAGGCAAAGCCATAGGTTATTTAACGCGTGACGGCTCGGTTTCCAATTTTTCCGGTGGTCGTTTGGGTAAGGTAGATAAAGGCTTTTTAATTGATAAAAATTATATTCTTATTGGCCGTGGCAGCAGAGATTATTTTATACGAGATAAAAATAATCAAGTCGTCGGCGAACTGTTGTTAAGCGGTGAAGTTGTCAACCGCGAAGGCGCAATTGTCGGTAATATAACCGGTAGCGGAGAAATAAGAGATGCCGATGGCAATGTCTTGGCACAAGCGCGTGAGTTGCAATATTATAATGTGTCAAAACCCGAGCCGGTTAAGCCGGCCGATTGGGCAACACCACCAACCGGACAAATAAAGATGGATGCGGTGCCGACGTTGCAAGAAGATGTTGGCGAATACGGTATGAGAGCAATAGGAATAGCTTTAACACCGGATGGTAATTATTTGGGCGACATTTTGCAAAATAACGACGTCATTGATAAAATGGGCAATCTGTTAGGTAAAAAAATGCCGGACGGTTTAATTATTGATGAAGACGGCAATTTAATAGGCATTGAAGAAGCCAAAAATCTGGCCGGTGGACAGATGTTTGTTCCGGCCGGCACATTTGGTTCGGGAGGCGCTTATGGTATCGGTACGGCACCGACAAATTTAGGACCTGGCGGAGGTTTTGGCCCAGGTGAACGTTATGATCCGGTTCGCGCACAGGCTTTAGCGGCCGCACAAGCCGCCCGTCGCAATGAAATCACGGTCGGCAAGCTTTCTACCAATGTGGATAGAGAGAGCTTTGACGGCAGACAAAATTATTGGGAAGGGATTCCGCGCCAAATTTCTACATGGCCAGTTGATATGAGCGAGATGATTTTGGCAGACAAGCCGATTCCTGCGGTTTTGGCCAGAACAATTATGTCCGGCTCAAGTGGCGGCGATGTTCCGGTTACAGCCATTGTTGAACGAAATGTCTATGCAGAAGAAGGTAGAAATATCGTCATACCTGCCGGCAGTCGTGTAATGGGCACATCTTCGGGCGGCCCGAGTGCCGGTGCTGGTAGCGGCAGTTCTGTTCGGGTATCTATTACATGGACGCGTTTGATTCGTCCGGATGGCTCGGCGTTTGAATTTTCTTCCGCGCAAACAGGTGATGCTCAAGGTCGCGGTGGTGCGTTGGGGTATTTGGATGAGCAGTTGCTCAAGAAATATACTCTACCGATGGTTACCAATCTTTTGAGCAGTGCGGTTGCTTATGTCGCGGCTAGCGGTGAAACGACGACCACCAGCGATGGCGGTACGGTTGAAAATGCGCGCGCTGAAGCGGCCAACGATGCTCGTGAAAACTTCTTGGACAATATGGATCAAATGTTTGATCAAATTTTACAGGATAAAACCGATATTGAAGCTGTTACATATGTGCCGGCAGGAACACGTTTGATTATTTATCCGAAGGAAGATTTGTGGATAAGAACGCCGGAACGAAGCGAAGAAGAATCTCTGCAAGATTTGAACAAACCGACGGTATTCTTGGATGATGCTAATCCGGTTGGTACAAGTAGCGCTTCCGGCAGTGGCGGCGGTGGTGGCTCCGGCGGTTCCGGTGGCGCTTCAACCGGCACTTCACCGGGTACCAGCGGTGTTGTTTATATGGATGAAAGCGCTAATGTTTCAACTTCAACACCGTTGCTTGATGATACATCAACATCTGGCCAGAAAAAGTCGCCGTCCACGGTCAATATTCCGCCGGTAACTTCAACCGGAGCCACACCGCCGCCACCGTCAACCACGGCCGGCGGAGGAGGTTCGGGCAACACCTCGGCGCAGTTGTTTTAATAAAGGAAAGGGATAATGAGTACATTTACGGTTTTGGAATCTGTTTTGCGCCCGTTGGCCTATTGGTATAATCAGGAAAACATAGAAGAGGTTGCCATCAACCGTTCCGAGCAGATTTGGCTGCGTCTGCGCGGCAAAAGAGCTTATCCTTGGGTAATGTATAAAGATGAAAAACTGACCAAAGAATATTTAACTGATTTGCTTTATATTGTGGCCAACACTTATGAGCTTCCGTTTGACCCTATATCCGGTTCTCCGGTGGTTTATGCTACTATCCCAGGAGATCATCGTTTTTCGGCCATTGCCGGCCGCAACATTATGTACGATGAAGGTGATTTAACAGGTGGTGTTGCTTTAACCATCCGTGTTCACAGCGATGATGTCGCTTTTGGTTTGAGTGATTACGGATTGGCACAAGGTAAAGGATTGCATAAGATAAATCCGTTAAAGCAAATTAAGGATCCGGAAGATCCATATGAACGTTTATTATTGAGTATCAAACGCGGCGATCATATTTTGGTCAGCGGTGCGACCTCAACCGGTAAAACAACGTTTTTGAACAACTTATTAAAAATTTTGGATATACACAAACGCATCGTTACCATTGAGGATACGCGGGAATTAATTGTGCCGCATCCCAATCGCGTGCATTTGGTTTTATCACGTACGGAACAAACCAACGAAATGGATTACGCCAAAATCATTGACTTGGTCGTTCGTTTTACGCCGGATGCCATTATCGGCGGTGAAATTTCTACCAGCAATGCGGGCGCTTTATGGGAGCTGATGGGTTCCGGTCACGATAACTGTTTAGCAACCATCCACGCCGAAAGTTCCGAAGCGGCATATCAAGCTTTTACAGACCGTATTTTGCATACTTATCCAACGATTGATCGTGCTAAAACGATTGAAGAAATGCGTCATAAATTAAGAGTAGTGCAAATTAATCGCGATGGCAACTTGCGTGCCATTACCGAAGTTACCTAAATTTAACATTAAAAAAGCGCCTTGTCCGAGGCGCTTTTAATTTTATGGTATGTCTGAATTATAAAAGGGTAGCAATTTCTGCACGAATATTTTCCATACCCCATTGTTTTTCAGCCGAAACAGCCAAAAGGCGAGTATGTCCTGCCGGATGTGATTTTAGCGTGATTTCTGCTTCATTCATAACTTTAACCAACTCTTTATGACTAATTTTATCAATTTTTGTAAATATAATCTGATAAGGGACGGCGGCTTTATCCAACATAGTCATAGTATCTGTGTCAACACGCTTTAAACCGTGCCGGCAATCAACCAACAAAAACACTCGCCGTAAGTTTGCCCGACCTTTCAAATAAACATAAATCATATCTTGCCATTTTTTTGCTTCAGCGGTTGGTGCTTTGGCATAACCATACCCCGGCAAATCCACAAGATAAAGTTTATCATCTAAACAAAAATAATTTAATTGTTGAGTCCGTCCCGGCGTTGACGATGTTCTGGCCAAAGTTTTGTTATTGAACAATGCATTGAGAAGTGTTGATTTTCCGACATTAGAACGTCCGGCAAAAGCGATTTCATTTTTATCATTATCCGGTAATTGTGCCAAATCGGCCACACTCAACAAAAACTGACAAGGACGTGAAAAGAGCCGGCTTCCCGCTTCCAAAGTTTTTTCATCAAAGATTGGTTTTCTCTTCATCAGTTTACTCCGTATTTACGCATAATGGCTTTTTGCTGCAAAATAGAAAGCACGTTACTTAAAGTCCAGTATATAACCAGACCAGAGGCAAAATGTCCCAACATAAATGTAAAGATTACAGGCATCAAAGCAAACATTCTGGCTTGGTCTTTATTAGCTGGCGCGGGATTGAGCTTCTGTTGAATCCACATTGTCACTCCCATCAAAATCGGCCAGATGCCAATATCAATCAACCCCGGCAGAGGGATATGCGACCAAGCTGAAATTGTCAACGGGTCAGGTGCTGACAAGTCTTTAATCCAGCCGATAAACGGAGCGTGCCTGATTTCAATGGATATGTTTAAGACCTTGTATAGCGAGAAGAAAACCGGAATTTGAATAAACAGTGGTAAACATCCGGATGCAGGATTAATTTTTTCTCTACGGTACAAATCCATGGTAGCCTGTTGCAAAAGCATTTTGTTATTTTTATATTTTTCTTGCAATTCCATGACTTTGGGTTGGATTTTTTTCATCTTGGTCATACTTTCGTAAGATTTGTTGGCAACTGGAAACATAACAAGTCGCAGTAATGCGGCGAACAATAAAATTGCCCAACCCATATTGCCGATAAAACCGTATAGAAATGTCAAAATATAAAAGAAAGGCTTGGTTAAGAAATAATACCAACCGAAATCAACGGCCAAATCAAGTTTTTTGATATGATTTTCATCCGTGTAGCGATCCAAAAGTTTGATTTCTTTTGCACCGGCAAAAAAACGAACTTGCGTTGATGCTGCCGCACCGGAGGCAATAGTTAGCGGAGCGCTGCGAAAATCAACCTGATAAGTTTCATTACCGTTGTTGGCAAATTTCAAAGTATTTTTTGTTCCGTTATCAAAGATAAAAGCCGTAAACCAATAACGGTCTGAAAAACCGGCCCAACCTTCCGTCAATTCAAAGCTTTCTGGCTTGCCTTCTTTCAAATCTTTATATTTAAATTCCTCCAAATCGCCATTAATTACGCTGCTGATTCCCTCATGCACCACGGCGCTGCGGTTAGCCTTATCCGGATTATAAGTTCGGTTGACAAGTCCGTACGGATACAAAACGACCGGATTGCTCGTGTTATTTTCCACTGTTTGAGTAATGATAAACAAATAATGTTCATCAACATTTACCGTCCGAATAAATTTCAAACCTTGGCCGTTATCCCATTCAAAAGTCAACGGTGTTTGCGGTGTTAACTCCTCACCTCTTACTGTCCATAACGTTTCGGAGTTTGGCAATTTAAGATTATTATCGCTGCTTAACCAACCAAGTTCGGCAAAATAAGGCGTTTCGGAGCCGGCCGGCGATAAAAGTTCCACATCAGGACTATCAACATCAAGAGTTTGTTTATATTTCGTCAGATTAAGAAAATCAAAGCGGGCGCCTTGCAAACGGATACTGCCGTTTAAACTGGGTGTTTTAACCGGAACCCTTTTATATTCAGCCGCAATTTCCGACGAAGTTTTATTTTCCGGCTGTGTTACGTCGTCATTTCCTTGTTTTTCCAAAACCGAAACTTCCGGCGTTGCCGGTGCGGAAGCCACACCGTCATCAACCATTTGTTGTGTCGGCAAAAAATAGTTAACGACAAAAATAATTAGAATAGATAACAAGATTGCTAAATATAAGCCTTTTGTTTCTTCTTTCACTTCAATAAAACTCCTCTAGAATCTGACGTTGTTTTCTTGTTGTAATATAGATTTTCGGCAAACGCAAGCAGATAAAACCAAAAGCCGGTGCTTTGTTGATGAAAAAAATTTTTAGTGTTGTTTTTTTTCTTTTTTTGGCGGTACTGGATCATAACCTGATCCGCCCCATGGATGGCAATGCAAAATTCGCCGTATGCCGAGATACATTCCTTTAAAAACACCGTGGATTTTGATAGCCTCAATCATATATTGCGAACACGTTGGCCGGTAACGGCAGCATCCGGGGCAAAAAGGTGATATAAATTTTTGGTAAAACTTGACCATGTAAATCAGGATATTTTTCATTATCAGCACAATGTTTTATTTCTTACATCAAAGAGGGTTCTGTTTTGCAAGGCAAGAAACATCTGTTTGCGAATTTTTTTGATTTTGCAGTTCCAAAAGCATTTTATTGGTTTTTTTTAAAGCCCATTTCATATCACTTTTTAAAACCTTAAACGGACAATCAGCGGTATTGTAACGTCCAATAAGCACATATTCAACATTTGGCAGTCCCAATGTCGGAAAAATCGCTTGAGCTGCAGCGCGCAAGCGGCGTTTAGTACGGTTGCGCACATGTGCCTTGCCGATTTTTTTAGTTGCGGTATAACCGATTTTACATGGTATGGTTTCGTCAGATAAACTGGGAGCCGCCTGCAAGATAACCGTTGATACGACCATACGAATACCCTTGGCGACTCTCAAAAAGTCTTTTCTTTTTTTTAAGACTGAAATTTTATCCATTGCCATACTTAAGCAATAAAAACTTAAGCGGAAATCTTTTTACGGCCTCTCAAACGACGAGCGGCTAAAACTTTACGTCCGCCGGCGGTAGCCATACGAGTGCGGAAACCATGGCGGCGCGCTCTGACGAGCTTGCTGGGTTGATATGTTCTTTTCATATTAAATCTCCGGTTAATTATTAATTATTTAAAGCATTTTTCATTTTAGAAAAGCTCTCGGTTCACCCTGCTTATACTGATTATTTTTTTAAAAGTCAAGTATTATTGCGATAAGAAAACAGAAATCGGAAATTTACATTGTGACGTTTTATTCCCGTTGTTCAAAATGCCTATCGTGCCGATTCTCTACTTTTTCAAAAGTTTTGTTTTGCGCATTATTTTGCGGATTTTGTCGTTTGATGGCAATAACAACGTCCAACAAGTGAGCGATACTGTCTTTCAAACGCTGATTTAATTTCTTTTTATTTGCCTCGTTTTGTCTTTCTTTTGATTCTCGTTTTACTTTTTCGGCATTTTCATGCGTCTCTTCCGCTTTAATCAGCGCCGTTTTTATCCGCATTTTCTTTATACCGCCCGCAAAATCATGTCCTCGCATCCCAAAGCTTTTTCCTTCTTCCATCTCTCCACCGCCGTAGCTGTCCCGCTTTTGCTCTTGCTTTTGCTCTCGTTCCTGCTCCCGTTTTCTTTCTTCTTCTCTATATACCGAGCCGACCTCTTTGAACATATCGTATACTTTTAAGCCGTCACCTACAATCGCTTGATCAAAGCACGTCCGACGCCGTTGGTCCATCTCATTGTTGTAAGGCAGATAATCTTCCCGATATAATTCCCGAAAGTCCTGCCACTTCACATCGTCTTTCGGTATCTCAAAAAACGTCCCGTCTTCAAACACCATCATCGTCATTAAATGCGGGTTTTGTTCTTTGGTTATCATCGTCTCAAAGCCGTCTTCTTCTTTCTCCGCCGGTTTCATCGCCGTCTCTAATCCATATTCCCGCGTCATCTTCTGACCTTCGGCTTGCACAAACACTTCCACAAACGCAAACTTTCCGCTTACCCGATTGTTGAATTTCATCCCGCTGAAACGCAACGCCGCCTCAAAACTTGTCGTCCCATAAGTCAACATTCTCCCTTCGTCCTGATTAAAACGATTGTTCTGATGCGCCTCTTTCCCATAACTCCGTGCCGAAAACACAAACCTCTCTTCACCAAACTTGGTCTTTAACCGACGCAGATAATCATCGCTGATGCGGTTCTCAAAAGCTTTTTGGATCATCTCTTCCCGAAATTCATCCCCATAGCGCCCCATAATCGCTTTCACCGTGTCCGGATGCGGATGCTTATAACCCGTAAATTCCGTCTGATAATTATGCTCATAATCCAATAAATCCGCCTCTTCCGTTAACCCTCGCGGGTTCGGATAACTCATCGGATACACACTCTCCGATTGGATTAAATTATCCAAAAGTTCCATAACATCTTTTTTCATTGTTTTTGGATCAAGATACGGGGTACGAATGCCGGTAGAGGAAACCACAATCGTGGACGGATCCGCCGCCTCCGGTGAATCTATGCTCACCGCACGATATCCTTTCGCTCTTAACGCCGCTATCAATTTCTCCGGATGACGCAGCCGCCGTTCACACGCCTTGTCCGGATGGCTCTTATAATATGTATAATCTTCCTTGTCCACCAACCCCAAATACACCATCTTCGGTTCGCTCATCGCTTCCCAATCCAACATCTGCATAAAATATTCAACGTCATCTGGGAAAATTTCATGTTCGTTATTTAACGGCATATTTTGAGTCATCTTATAATTACTCCTTATATATTTTTATAATATAAAGAATATTGACTGCAAAAGCAATATCTGATAGATTAGGTGTATAAAAATATTAGCGGAGTATGCGACATGGACAAAGAGAAAGCGATAGCAAAAGCGGAAGCGTTTAAGGATGATTGGGAGATAGATCCAAAGAAAAGGAAAGGCCTACACAAGCCGACAGGGTTTGAGATATACATGGGATCGGTGTGGCGAAACGAAAGCGGCATGCATTATGATGCGGTGTTGGGTTATAAAAAGGGAAAATATCCCGATCGTCAAGGGACGATAGAAGAGATGAACGAGTTGCAACGTCAGTTCGGCATATTGTATGAAGCCGGATATATGCCCGGTATGACTAAAGAGGAAAGAGAAGAAGAAAGCCGTAGGATACATGAAGATGCGGAAAAATCGCGTAAAGAGTTTCAAGCGCGAGTAGCGGCGGAAGAAGAATGGCGTCGCACACATCCGGAAGAATATATAGAACAATCCGAGAATAACATCCGTAAATATTATGCCAAAGCACAAGCGGCAAATGAGAA
>CALXZI010000007.1 GCA_944393205.1 uncultured Alphaproteobacteria bacterium
CTTTTTACTTATCTATATTTTTTTATAAAAAAATTATAAAAAACAACACCGCTTCGGCTTCGCACCAAAACGGTGTTTGAGTTCTGCTTGGATTATTATTTATTTTCTATTTGTTTGGCAAACAAAAACTTGTCCATGCCGTTGACAGTTGTGATTTTATCATTTTGTAAAATATTGGGCAGTTCAACGGTTCTAAACACGCTACGCGGGTCAGCTCCTTCCACGAAAGCAGTTACGTTTCCGCTGGCGCCGGCGATAAAACGCCGAGAAGCCTCGCTCCATATCATCATACTTTCGTCTTTGTTGAGCGTTTTAGTGCTTTCAAACCCCATTTCCACCAATTTGGCACCGCATTCGGTATGCTCAATCAGTAAATGTCCCGGATTTTTTTTTACAAAATCAAAAGCTTTTTCCCGATTAGCCGCCGTTGGTTGAAAACTGATGCTGTAAACAACAACGCTGTTTTCTTTTGAAGACACATCAAGCGTACGGGCAATTTTCATCCCTTCCGGCCATCTATCTCCGTTCATTTTCTTTCTCCCGAGAAATGTTCTGCGGCGCAATTTGAGTAAGGTATTGTTTAAGTGTAAATTTATCACTGATTAAAACAGCGCTCATGCCGATATTTCTAGCCGCTGTAATATTGCGCGGCATATCATCAACCAAGATGCAGGATTCAACAGGTACGCCGATTCGTTTAGAGATAAAAGCCAAGCCTTGCGGATCATGTTTGGGGTAAAAAACACCGTTTTTTTCTGATAAAGTAATGTCATAACACTGAATTCCATCAGCTTCAAAATCAAATACACTTTTGCCGAAACGTTGTTGCAAAACCTTGTCAAGATGTAAAATATGATTATTGGTTAATATCATAACAGGTTGATTTTGTGCAACATTTTTGATATTTTGATATAAACCATCATCACGCGTGATGTTGCTATAATCAACCCGATCAAACATTTTTCGGCAAAAATTTTCAAAACCATAGCCCGTATAATCACACACGGCTTTAATGTAATTAAAAAGCCCTAATTTATTTTGCGCGATTGTTTCTTCGGATATGCGTGCCTGCGTTGCGCCGTCAAGCTTTACATCTTGACGGTAAGTTTCTTTCATCGCCTCAACAAAATCTTTAAGCGTCAAAGCTTCAGATGGGTATAACACCCCATCGCAATCAACCAATAATGTTTTATTCTGCATTTTGACCAGCTTTCAAATTAAAAACGGTGATATCAGACGGTGCCAGAAGCCGCATTGGCGGTCCCCAGTAACCGGCGCCGCGGGTAATATAAAGTTTATTGCCGTTTTCCAAATTATACATACCGGCCAGATACCCGTTGGCCTCTTTAGCTAAAAAGTGAAAGGGAAAAATTTGCCCGCCGTGTGTATGGCCTGAAATTTGTAAATCAAACGTATTTTCCTCATTTTTAACGGGGCGGGGTGAATGTGACATCAAAACTTTGTAATAGTCATCTGAAGATGCGTATAAAGCTTTTTTAAAATTAACCGTCGCCGAGTTGGCGTCCGGAATTCCGGCAAGATACACGCCTGTCTGTCCAATTTCGGCGCCGGTGTTGTGCAAAACATCAAACCCCATGTGTGTGAATTCAATCATCCATTTTATCGGCGCGTTATAATATTCGTGATTTCCGAGGCTGACGTAAACGTTTTTTGCTTTAATGTTTTTTAATTCCGCAACTTTTTCTTTCAAGACATCAGGTTCATCGTCAATAATATCGCCTACCAACAAAACATAATCCGGATTTTGTTGGTTGATTTGTTCAACAATATGACGAATTTGCCACATTGGCGTAGCCGTATCAATGTGTAAATCGCTGGCAACAACAAGCCGCATATCTTCTTTAATGCGAGCATCTGTGATGTTGATTTCTTTGACAGAGGGCGTTTTGTTGGCTTCATAAACGCTGTATAAAGCAATCAGCAGAGCCAAAGCAACGGTAATAAGGTTGTTGCGCTGCAAGAGTCTGACGTTGTCCGGATTTAAATCTTGATTATGGGAAATAAAATACACGATATACCAGATAATATCTCTGAAAAACAGAAGCATAAACAAAATAAAGGCAAAACCCATCAAAAAATAGGAGCCTTTCGCCGCAATTTCATAAGAAACTCCAGTAAGCAGATTAGAATGTCTGATAAGCCGCAAAATCATCGGACTGAACCATGCTATAAAAAGCAATAACAAAATCAATAGCTTACCCCATACCGGCAGATGGCCGTATCCGGCAAGCGTTTTATAAGTAATGGCCATACAGGCAATCATGACAATCAGCATAGCAATAAAGAAACTCATTTTTTTAATTCCTTTCTTTAAAATTCAAAACGGAGCAATATATTTCCTATATGGCTGCGGCGTCTTCTTTGGGTAGATTCTCCGGTTTCAAACGGCGGATGCGGCGCGGCTTTTTAACTTCGTCGGAAGAAGTTTCCGTTGTTTGAGTTTCATCTGTATTTTTTTGCCGCGTCCGCGGATGAATTTCAATAATTTTGAATGACTTTTTTTGAGTAACCTTTAATTCATTCGTATTTCCACCCGTTGAAACGTTTTCATCCTTGGCAGCAACCGATGTTTCGGTTGCGTCCGCATTGTTTTCCGATTCTGATTTGTTTTCATTGTTATCGGTTGCTTCTGCGGTATTTTCGGCAATGTTCGGAGTTTCGGCTTTTAAAGCTTTTCGTTCATTAATTTCCGTCACGATTTTGCGATAATGCTCGGCATATTGACGATAAATCTCCATTTCCACAAAATCGCCCGAACCATGCGCTTCTTTAGCCAGTTCATTATATCTTTTGATTAAATCCAAAGCCGTGCCGTTGATTTTTCCGGCCGGACTGATGCTGTCAAACTTGTAATTGAGCGAGTAGGCGTTACTATTGCCGCCGCTACGAAATTTGTTATTTTTTTTCATGTTTTATACAATCATATTATAAGCATATAGCTTGGGTTAAAATACTAAAGAATAAATCAAAAAAAGGCATTTATTAAAAAAAATTATGCCGACAACCGGATAATATATGTTTTTTTTTCAATTGCAATCTTTTTTTCTAAAAATAATACATCTGTCTATATTGTTTAGATCGCGGCGGGTTTCTATATGTGTAAATCCTCTTTTACCGAAAATTTCTTGTACGCTTTTGGCCTGCCGAATGCCGCATTCCAACATAACATATCCGTTGTTGGTTAAAAGCAGGGGGCAAATGTCAGCCAAACGCCGATAACTTACCAAACCGTCTTGTCCGCCGTCTAAAGCCGTTTGAGGATCAAAATCCTTAACTTCCGGCTCCAATGTGGCGATATCGGCGCTCGGAATGTAAGGTGGGTTTGAAACAATCAATTCAAACGGTGCGCTACTTAAAGTAAGGATATAATCATCAAACCAATCAGTTTGAACAAGATTGATTTGCTTATCCGGTACAGAAAGCGCAGCCTGATTCTGTCGGGTTGTTTTTAATGCGGTTCCCGATTTATCAATGCCTGTGCCGCGAAGTTGCGGAAAATCTTTTAACAGCGAAAGCAAAATACACCCCGAACCAACACCCAAGTCCAGAACGGAATGTAGATTATCTTTTTGTATGATTTCTGCCGCAGCTTCAATTAAAATCTCTGTGTCCGGCCGCGGTGAAAGCACGTTCTCATTGACAATAAAATCATATTTATAAAAAGACTTGCGACCGATAACTTTATCCAAAGGTTTATGATTAATACGCGCCTGTACCAGCCGTTGTAAAACCGCTAGTGACGATTCTGTCAGCACCGTGGCGTCATTAACCGTATCGGCATCCGTACCGATGGCACAAGCAATCAATAAACGCGCCTCCAATCGCGGCGATGCAATTTTTGCCGCAATCAATTTTTTAATAACTTCTTGATAAACAGATTCGCTCATTTTAAGAGGCCATTCTTGCTTTAACGTCTGCCGAAAGTTTTTCAAAAGCACGTTTTTCAATCTGACGTACTCGCTCACGACTGATATTAAACTTGACGCCGATTTCATCAAGAGTTGCCGGCGTATCGGTCAACATTCGGCTTTTGATGATGAATTGTTCCCGCTCGTTGAGTTTTGCCAGACAATCCAACAAAACTTTACGTTTATATTCAGCTTCTTGTTTGTTGGCGATTCTGTTTTCCACATTCTGCCGACTGTCAGCCAACATATCAATTTTTTCTTTATTTTCTTCATCTGAATCATTGTAAACCGAAACATTTAAAGATTTATCGCCGCCGATTCGCCGATTCATTTCCACCACGTCTTGTTCATCCACCACCAATTCTTTGGCGATTTCTTTCACAACCTTCGGCTCCAGTTCTTTGTTTTCATAAAGTCCCAAACGAGCTTTAATGCGTCCCAAATTGTAAAATAGCTTTTTTTGTGCCGCAACCGTGCCGATTTTCACCAACGACCATGACCGTAAGATATAGTCGTTGATGGCGGCTTTAATCCACCAAATGGCATAAGTTGCCAAGCGCACTTTCTTTTCTTGGTCAAATTTTTTGACTGCCTGCATCAGACCGATATTGGCCTCCGAGATGATATCCGACATCGGCAACCCGTAACGACGATAAGTCAAGGCAATTTTTGCCGCCAAACGCAAATGCGACGTAATCAGTTTTTGTGCGGATTCTAAATTTCCGTTTGTTTTGAAATCATTGATAAGATATCTTTCTTCCTGTTCGGTCAAAACCGGAAACGTTTTGATTTTGTTTAAATAAGAATACAAACCGTTATCATCAATAACAGCCGGTAAATTTGTCTTGTTGGTAACTACGACCAGATTTTTATGTTCGTTTGTTTCTGCCATATTCTTAAATAAACACTTTAATATATTTAGATAAAATTTTATTTTAAATCAAGAACTACGGATAAATAAAAGAAATATCTTTATAGTCAATACTGTTTTTATCCAAATTAATAATGTATCCCTGATAATTGTCGGCATAAGGATACAACACCACATACAGAGGTACGTCCGCCGCTTCATTCTGTCGGCATAAGATAATGTCTTTTTCGGGGATTTTTTCATTGAGTTTAATCATAATTAGAGCATTGGCTGTATTATAATCTTCTTCAGGGTTAAAATCTTCAACCGATACATTTGAAAAACCGCCTAAATTGGCCAAAATAAGGGATTTTGAGCGTTTTGCAAGCGTCGTTGTGGAATGGAAACTGTCGGTGTATTGCCAAACGCGTTCCTTGATTTTAGTAAACAGCTGTGGCGAAGAACAGGTTGGCGCCGAAATGTTTTGTGTTTTGCCTAACTGCTCATCGGCATTAAAAAAATCCGGATTTTCAGTTTCTGGCACTGGCGCGCCGAAATCATCATTGCTGACATTGTTATCAGCTGTCAACATAGTATCGGCGGAACTTGTTTCAGCTACGCCGAAAGCCGTTCCGCTTGTTGTCAACAGGAACAATAAACCGAAGATGAATTTTATCGCGTTGAACCTCATAAAAAAATAACTCCTTAAAAATTAATGGATTTTGGCGTCCGCGGGAAGGGGATGACATCGCGGATATTAGCAATGCCCGTCACAAGCATCATCATCCGTTCAAAACCCAAGCCGAAACCGGCATGCGGCACGGAACCATACTTGCGCGAGTCCAGATACCATGCATAATCTTCAACCCGCATTCCCAAATCTTTAATTTTTTGCACCAGAACGTCATAACGTTCCTCACGTTGTGATCCGCCGATAAGTTCACCGATTCTCGGCACCAGCACGTCCATGGCGGCAACTGTTTTGCCGTCATCGTTTAAACGCATGTAAAAGGCCTTAATTTCTTTGGGATAATCACGAACGATAACCGGTTTTTTGAAATGTTCTTCCGCCAAAAAACGTTCATGTTCGGTTTGCAAATCAATGCCGTATTCCGGCTTGTATTCAAAAGTTTTGCCGGATTTTTGCATAATCTCAATAGCTTCCGAATATGTGATGCGGGCAAAACTATTGTGTGCAATATTTTCAAGCGTCTGCTTTAAGTTCGGATCCACAAATTTTTCAAACAATTCCAAATCTTGCGCGCAATGATCCATAAGGTGTGTAACGCATGAACGCACCATATCTTCGGCCAAATCCATATCGTCATGAATGTCGGCAAAAGCCATTTCCGGTTCAATCATCCAAAATTCGGCGGCGTGGCGCTGGGTGTTGGAATTTTCGGCTCTGAATGTGGGTCCGAAAGTGTAGATGTTGCCTAAAGCAGTGGCATACATCTCGCCGTTGAGCTGGCCGGAAACCGTCAAACGCGCTTCTTTACCGAAAAAGTCCTGTGAATAATCAATCTTACCGTCCGGCGTCCGCGGCGGATTACTCATATCAAGCGTGGTTACTTGAAACATTTCACCGGCGCCCTCGCAGTCCGAACCGGTAATAATCGGCGTATGCACATAGAAAAAGCCGCGCTCATGAAAAAATTTATGAATGGCGTATGAAAGCTCCGACCGGATACGGAAAGCGGCGCCGTATTTGTTTGTGCGCGGACGTAAATGAGCAATCGTACGCAAATATTCATCGGTATGCTTTTTCTTTTGCAGCGGATAATCATCCGGCGCCAAAGAATAAATTTCAAACGTATTGGCAATAACTTCAAATTTTTGATTACCACCTTTGGAAGCAACCAATGCACCGGTTACGGCAACCGATGAACCGGTGGAAATTTTTTTAACCTCGTCATAATTGTCAAGGGAATTATTGGCGATAACTTGAATGTTTTTCAAACAAGAGCCGTCGTTAATTTCAATAAATGAAAAATCTTTGGCATCGCGGCGGGTCCTGACCCAACCTTTTAATAACACTTTTTCTTTTTCGGCATCAGCGGCCAATAAATCAATTATTTTTGTTCTTTTCAACATTTTCAACATTCCCTTGAACTAAAAATGAAAATTTTAAAAACTTTTCGCACTATACATCAACAATCTTTAATTGTCCAGCATTGACAACAAAATTTATAGGTATAAATTATAAAGAAATCAATTTATTTTTAGGAGGATGTTTATGAAAAAAATATTAGCAGTGCTTGTGCCGGCGGTAATGCTGACAGCTTGTCAGGCAGATATAGATTCGTATCAATACGGCACAAGTTCGGTCGGACAGGCCAATGCGGCGGCGCAATGCCGTGTGATTAACGTACGGCTGGTTAAAGTTAAAAGCGACAATGAATTGGGTACGCTTATCGGCGGTGCGGCCGGCGGCGTGGCAGGTTACGGCATCGGCGGCGATAGCACGGCGCATTGGTTGGGCAGTATCGGCGGCGCGGTTTTGGGCGGCATTGCCGGCAACGCGGCGCAAGGAGCGTTGTCTTCACAAAACGCTTATGAATATATCGTGGAATTAAACAATGGTCAGGTTATGACCATTACGCAGGGAACAGACACATTGTTGAGCCCCGGTCAAAGATGTATGCTTTTATATGGTAATCCGGCTCGTCTGATTGCTTACTAAATAAATTTTTACACTTGCAGCCCCGTACAAAAACGGGGCTTTGTAAAAATGTGGTTAAAATTACACCGTTGACAAAAATACCGACGTCTGTTATTCTCAAAAACAAAGAAAATTATTAAAAATTCTAATTATGAAGACGTTTAAATTAAGCGAATTAAAGGAATTCGCCGCCATCTTGAAAACTGATGGCAAAGACGCCATGTTGGGCAATTTTAAATCATGGTATCGCGCAACGTTGTACGAATTTTGCCGTCGCGAACTGATATGCAACATTTTACGCGGTTATTACGGTTCGGTGGAGGCTGAATGGAAAGAAGTTGACGCTTTGGCCGAACAGAATTACCGTCAGGATACGCAGGATGCTTTGACTGATTTGTACGAGCGTTATCGGAAAGAGTGGTTTGAAACACAGTATCAATGCTATGAACAGCAACGACATTCTTTTGCTGAATTGAAAAAGAATTTCAAATGGTATCGTTTCGTCAAACTCTGGTATGAAAAAATACGCTTGAACCGCGCCGACCGCAGTTTGACTTTGCGTGATATCTTGCAGGTTGTCAGTTGCGTCTATGTACAAAAAGGCGGAAAATTATCTGCTTTTAAACTGGCAATGAGCGCCTAAATAACAACAACCGCCGCAGATTGCATCTGTGGCGGTTGTTGTTTGAAAAGCGGTTTATAAGCTGTCCCCCGAATTGCTTGGTGCGATTGGCAGATAAGCGCCGACGCCGCCGAAATACTTGCGGAAAAAGCCTAACTGTGTGCCGGCAGTGGGAGTCGCTGTCGTATCAACGTTAATTTGCCGCCCGTCTTCTAAATCATAATTTTTGATTGTAGCAACTTTTCCGTCATCGTTAAAAGTGATGGCTAAAACATCGCGCTTCATTTCTTCCGGCTTGAAAAAAGCCACTTTTTTCAGAGTTGATGACATATAAATCCAAGTTCTGTTATCAAAACTGGTTACGGCTGACGGACTGCCTAAAACGGATTCTACCTCGGCTTTATTTTGTCCTTTCCGAATTTGTGAGATTTTTTCAGACGACGGCATATTACCGTTATGCACCAAGAAAATATCGCCGGAACAACCGACAAGGCCGAAAACAAACAGGCTCAAAAAAAACAACTTGCTTATTGACATAAAACCACCCTTACAATTATATTTTTAACATAAACGTTTTTATAACACACGGAAAACACGAATGCAAAAAGATTTTTCATATCCTCTGAATATTGACGAATTAAATCGGCACGAACATCATTATCATCTTCAAGCCGATGCTCTCCAACTTAAGACTTTAACGACCATATTGCAAGTGGAAAACGTCAAATCTTTTGTGGCGGATATTTATTTGAAACTTGATATAAAGCAGCATCGTTTGGACATTTGGGGAAAGGTGGAGGCGGAGTTGGAACTCAAAAGCGTGATATCGCTTGAAAATTTTATCAAAAAATATGAGACGCCATTTGCTTATTATTTTGATACCGAAGCCACGTATAAAGATATTAAAGAGATGGAACAGGGAATAAACGATGATGTCCCTGATGTCATTGAAAACGGTAAAATTGATTTAGGTGACATCGCCATAGAGCAATTGGCACTTGTGATGGAAGACTATCCGCGTCGTGAAGGGGAGAAATTTTATTTTACCAGTGAGTTTGACGAAGAGACGACCCGTCGCGCCAATCCGTTTGCCGTGTTGCAAAAATTAAAAAAATAAACATGATATAAAAAATGCTTGCCAATAAAGAAAAAATTGGATAAAAGCTCATTAACAATTCCGGCAGATATTTTTCTTGCATTTAAAAAAAAACTGCATTAATAATGACGCCTGAATGATTTGTTGTGTAATTTTAACAAAAGAGAAGAAAAATGGCTACACCAAAGAAAAAAACATCACAATCCCGTCGCAATATGCGTCGTTCTCATGATGCGCTGAAAGCCAATGCTTATCATGAATGCCCGAATTGCGGTGAGTTGAAGAGACCTCATAATGTGTGCCCGAAATGCGGCCAATATGACGGCAAAGAAGTCATTGCTCATAAAGCAGACAAAGAATAATTCAGATTTTATAAACGGAGGTGGCGGTGTCTGACGGAAACCTTGTCATATCTGTTGATGCTATGGGGGGGGATAATTCCCCTCGCATCGTCATAGAAGGTTTGGCGCTTGCAGCCAAGCATAATCCGGATGTTCGTTTTCTTGTCTTCGGAGACATGGAAAAAGTGCGTGGAGAGTTCAAAAAATTTCCGGCGCTGAACAAGGTTTGTGAGCTGCGTCATTCCGCGGAGGTTGTACACAATGAAGATAAACCTTCGCAGGTCATACGCAACAAAAACACGAGTATGTACCAAGCCATAGATGCCGTCCGCAAAGGCGAAGCCGAAGCTGTTGTTTCTGCTGGCAATACCGGTGCTTTGATGGCGATTTCAAAAATGTTGTTAAAAACCATCCAGAAGATACATCGTCCGGCGATTGTCAGCATTATGCCGCACCGTTACGGCAAATATGTTATGCTTGATTTGGGTGCCAATACCGAATGCAACGCCGTTAATTTGGCGGAATTTGCCGTGATGGGCAATGTGTTGGCCAAGCATGCTTTGGGTATAGAACATCCGAAGATTGCACTTTTAAATATCGGTGCGGAAGAAATGAAAGGCAAGGAAGAAATCCGCCATGCCGCCAAGATGATACGCACATCCACCATGGATATGGATTTTATCGGCTATATTGAGCCGCATGAAGTTCCGTTCGGGAAGGCTGATGTCGTGGTGGCTGACGGTTTTACCGGCAATGTGGCCTTAAAATCCATTGAAGGAACGGCCAAGCTCATCCGCAGCATGCTTAAAGACGCCGTACACAAATCGTTTTTGGCCAAATTTGGTCTTCCGTTTATGTATTTTGCAGCCAAGCGCATCAGCAAAACCATGAATCCCAAATTATATAACGGTGCCATGTTTGTTGGTTTAAACGGTTTATCGGTCAAAAGCCACGGCGGTGCTGACGGATTGGGTTTTTCGGTTGCTATCGGCAATGCCATAACGCTTGTCCGTCAAAATTTTGTGGCGACAATCCGTGATGAATTGGAACGCATAGATTTGGAAGAGATTTCACAGGATATATATTATGAGTTGTATTAGATCGGAAATTATTGGTTGGGGGCATTATCTCCCTAAAAAAGTGTTAACCAATGATGATTTGTCAAAGATGGTTGACACGAATGATGAATGGATTAGCACCCGCACGGGAATAAAAAGCCGTCATATCTCCGAAGGAGAAACAACGGCGGATATGTCCATCAAGGCAGCCGATGCGGCATTGAAACAAGCCGAACTGACAATCAAAGACATTGACGTTATTATCGTCGGAACTTTAACGCCGGATAATACCACGCCGGCAACGGCGGCAAAAATCGGCGGCATTATGGGCGTTAACCCCGGCACGCCGACCTTTGATATTGCGGCGGCCTGCTCCGGTTTTGTGTATGCGCTAACCATGGCTGATAATATGATTCGGTTGGGGCAAGTAAAAACGGCATTGGTTATCGGAGCCGAGACTTTATCAAAAATTGTTGATTGGACCGATCGCAACACTTGTGTTTTGTTTGGTGATGGCGCCGGCGCTGTGGTTTTGAAGGCGCGTGAAGGCGAGGGAACCTCTGCCGATACCGGTATCTTGGCAACCAAATTATATTCCGACGGCACGCAATACAACAATTTGTATGTTTCCGGTGGTGTTTCCACCACGGCAACGGCCGGTTTTGTTGTGATGAACGGCAAAGAAGTGTTCAAATTTGCGGTTGGTAGTTTATCTGAAGCCGCCGAGAATGTTATGAATCAATGCGGCGTAAACGCAGAACAGATAGATTGGCTGTTGCCGCACCAAGCTAACATCCGTATTATAGAAGGCGTCGGCCACAAATTGGGTTTACCGGATGAAAAAGTCATCGTGACGGTTGATCATCACGGCAATACATCGGCAGCCTCAATCCCGTTGGCTTTGTCTGAATCTTTGGAAGCGGGCAAAATCAAAAAAGGCGATTTGGTCGTTTTGAGTGCGATGGGAGCCGGTTTTACTTGGGGCGGCGTTTTGGTGCGGATATAAAAATCCGATAAAAAACTTGTGAACGATTTTTTTTGCAAGCTTGAGCTTTGAATAATTCGTGCTACACTCATATAAATAACATTGATAAACGAATAAGGAAAAGAAATGAAAACTGTTACACGTGCTGATGTTGCTGAAACAATTTATGAAGAAATCGGTCTTTCCCGCAAAGATTCGGGTGATATTTTGGATATGATTATTGATGAAATCAAGGCTGACTTGGTTAAAGGTAATGATGTCAAATTGTCTTCGTTCGGTACTTTGGCGTTGCGCAAGAAAAATCCGCGCGTCGGCCGCAATCCCAAAACCGGTGTAGAGGCTGAAATTTCGGCACGAACGGTCATTTCATTCAAACCTTCTCAAAATTTACGTAAAACGATTAACGGCCAATAACCGCTGGCGGAGGTTTAAATGGTTGTCAACAAATCCAAAGCAGCGTTTCGGACGATTGCCGAAGTGGCGGACGATTTGGGGGTGGCCACGCATGTCTTGCGCTTTTGGGAAACCAAATTTCCACAAATTAAACCGATGAAAGCCGGTGGCGGAAGACGCTATTATCGTCCTGATGATGTTGAAATTGTCCGTTTGATAAAAGAACTTTTGTATGACAAACGCTTAACGATTGAAGGCGTGCAAAAGCTTTTTAAGGATAGAGGCGTTAAAGCCATTTTAGGCGGTGAAATCCAAAAAGATTTTTTTGAAATTTCAGAACCTGAAGAAAGTACTGAACCGATTGTTAAAATCAAAGAGGTTGAAGTGTGCCGGTTAAGTGAAGAACAACGCCGATTGTTGCAAGAAGCAAAAGAGGAACTACAAAACATCGCGCAAGATATAAAAAAAGCGGCTATATAAAAAGCCGCTTTTTTCTACATTTTTTATAAATACTTATCAAAATTTTATTCTGATGAGTTTTTTGACGACACCGCATACGCTTACAATCTAAAAATTGCAACATTATAAAAAAACGCCCTGCGAAAGGGCGTTTTTTTTATATACCGTCATTTATCTTTACCTAAAAAAACGATATAATATTCATTGCGGTGTTTATCTACCCATTTGTTTTTGGGATAAAACGATAACACCAAAACAATGAAAAGAAAGAAATAAGTACCGGCAACCCACCAAATGAGATTGCTCAAAACAGCAACGTTGCCTCGCAAGAATAAAAAACCGCCAATGACGGCAATAATACCGGTATAAAAAACGAAATTGCAAAGTTTTTTATAGGCATTGCTTTCTTTTTGAATCCTGTCAACACGCTGCCATACCCGTAGATCTACGGCGAATATGACAGAATTCAAGATGCTTTCATCGGCATAGGTAAGACCTTTATCTTCCGGCATACAGCCGGTTTTATAATAAAAAATCTCACGAGCTTGGTTTAATTTCTTATCAGTCATAATAAAAGTTAAATAATTTTGTTATTCCATATCAAAATCATCATCATCACTAAAAGTATGGTCATTTTCATTATCTTCCAGTGTGATGAGATAGTAATTGGCTTTGTTTTTTTCCAGCCATTTCATTTCATGTCTGACAAAAATTGCCAACACAATGTAAAGCAACAGGAAAAAAACAGCGACAATCCATATGACATTGGCCATATAATCGCCGCTATCCGGTAAAAACATAAACCCGAGAACAACTGCGGCTATTCCGGTGTAGAGAATGCTTTTTGCGGTTTTACCCGCAATTTTATGCCTTTTAAAGTGCTTGGCCAAAATTTTCCATTTGCTTTCGCTTTTAGAAAAAATGACCATGTTTTTTTTCACTTTGGGTAATTCGGCAACAAAGTTAAACCCTTTGTCTTCAGGCATGCAGTCTTCATTCAGAAAGAAAAGTTCACGCGCCCATTGTTTTCTAACATCATCCATTTTTTTAAATTTATAATTTTTATAATAATATGCAATTGCTTCAAACATGACATAAAACATATTTTTTGTCAATGTGCAATTTTAAACAAAAACAACCGGCAGAAGAAAACACCGGTTGTAACTACAAAATCAAATAAATCAGCAATTTTTGCCCATTTGATAAGCTTCTTGCATGGTTGGAGAGTTTTTAATTTCACCGGCCTGCCATGCCCCCAATCCATAAATAACGCCTTTTTCTCTGGCGCCGTCCAGACAATCTTCGGTAAAGCCTCTGAAACCTTCCAATGCGCGCTGCATATTGGCTTTATTGTCATCGGCTGCGGCAATGATGAAATAAAAATCTTTGTTACTGATTTCTGTATACCGCGGCACGGTGCGGTCAATCAGCGTTTTCATCTGGCCGTTCATGGCATAAAAGTAAATCGGCGTGGCCATCACGATGACATCGGCTTCCACCATCTTGTCTAAAATTTCTTCCATGTCGTCTTTTTGCACGCATTTGTGCGTTGTGTTGCAAACGCCGCAGCCGCGGCAGAAATTGATTTTTTTATCATTAAGATAAATTTTTTCCACTGCGTGTCCTGCTTCCAACGCACCTTTGATAAATTCGTCGCATAACAGGTTGGAATTTCCGTTTTTGCGAAAACTGGCCGATAAGACCAAAACTTTTTTATTCATAATTTACTCCTTTGCAATTTCATTAACCGCGGCAATCATAAAGATTGCCGCGGCGGTCGTTGATATCTTTTTCATTATTTGTATTCCGTATCGCTGACCGGTGCAAGCCATGTCGTCTGATTATCGGGCAGGTTGGTCTCAATGGAAATATGCGTAAACCAACTGTCCGGTGCCGCGCCGTGCCAATGTTCCACATCGGGCGGAATGCGCACCACATCGCCTTTGTGCAAGATTCGGATTTCCTTGCCGCGCTCCTGATAGCGTCCTTCGCCGGCCAACACCAGCAGAATCTGTCCGCCGTCATGTTTGTGCCAGTTGGTGCGGGCGCTTGGTTCAAACGTGACGTTGGCAATGGAAGAATTCCAAACATCATTATTGGCGCTCAAACGTTGCAGATAAGTTTGTCCGGTAAAAAATTCTCCGTACGGATTCGGTTCTCCTTGGTTGAAAACCGTGTCAATCGGTGCCTTTTTCATTTCTTGTGCTCCCACAACAGTTGAAAATGCGGTTAAAACGCATAATGTTGATACAAAAAGTTTATTCATAACTTTAACCTTTTTATTTGTACGAGTTGTGATAAATTTTGACACAGTCGTCATCGCTCAAATCCAGACGGTCGTTGACAAATAAAAAGCCCATACAGTCTTTGGCGTTGCGCGCCATGGTCAGAAATTCGCTTTCGTTGATACCGTAATCAGACATTTTAAGCTCGTCAACCCCGCAAGCTTTTTGCAAATTGCTTAAAGCCGCGATAAAATCTTCCGGCTTGGTCGCATTTTCCATACCCAAAGCCTGTGCCATTTTAACAAAGCGTTCCGGTGCGACGCCGCTGTCAATAAAGTGCTGATAATAAGCCTTGGAAATCATAATCAAACCGGCGCCATGGGGCAATTCCTGATGATAAGCCGACAAAGCATGTTCCAGAGAGTGTTCGCTGCAGCAGGTGCCGACGCACATCACGAAACCGGACATGGTGTTGGCAAAAGCGGTGTGTTCGCGCGCTTCCAAATCGTTGCCGTTTTGCACGGCGCGCGCCAGATAACGTCCGACGTTTTCAATGGCAGTTAAGGCAAACATATCGCTCATCAAGTTGGCTTTGTTGGAAATATAGGCTTCTACGCTGTGGAACAAGGCGTCAAAACCTTGATAAGCCGTCATCTTGGGCGGAACGGTCGCCATCAGTTCCGGATCAACGACGGAAAGCACCGGAAAGCCGCCGAAGAAAGCGGTCTTTTCATTGGTTTCGGGGTTGGTAATGACCGCGCCGGCGTCGGCTTCCGAACCTGTGCCGGCGGTGGTGGTGATGGCCACTAGGGGCAGGGGATTGTGTTGCATCGGTTTTTTCTTGCCTTGCCCGAACATAATGTAATCCCACAAATCGCCATCATTGACCGCCATGGCGGCAATGGCTTTTGAGGCGTCCATCACGCTGCCGCCGCCTAAAGCCACAACAAAATCACATTTATTTTCTCTAGCCATCGCTGCGCCGGCCATCACCGTGCCTTTTAAAGGATTTGCTTCAACTTTATCAAACAAAACATAATCGGCGCCGCCTTTTTTAAGTTGTTCAATCGTGCGATCCAAATAACCGTTGGCACGAGCCGATTTGCCGTTTGAAATAACCAGCAGAGCCTTTTTGCCCGGCAACGGTTGTTTGTGCAGATTATTCAGCTCGCCGCGGCCAAATAAAATATGAACGGGAACATAAAAATCAAAACTCATCAGTTTTCTCCTTAATATATGTTGTTAATCAGTTTAAGCACGGCGCTTTCCGTCAGTGGTAAAAGCGCTTACATCTTGGAAACAGCTGCGGCGGATACGGAAATGATGTACTTTTATTGGTAGCAATCAATGTGTCCACCAGCTTTAATCAGTGTTTTCAGCAACTCTTAATAATAAATATAATCGATTCTGTTCACATCATAATCATTAGAGTTAACTCAAGGTCAAGCACTTTCTATTGACTTTCAAGACTTTTTTTTATATATCAGATTTTATAAAGGGGAAAACAAGATGACCAATAAGAAAAATTTATATCTGAACAAACCGCAGTTTCAAGCCGAACTTGACCGATGTTTAAATTGTAAAGCCGAACCTTGCATGCATGCCTGTCCGGTCGGTTGCAATCCGCGCGAGTTCATAGAGCTGGCAAAAGCGCAAAAATTTGACATGGCGGCGACAAGCATTATGGATAAAAACATTTTGGGACAAACCTGCGGCTTGGTTTGTCCAGACTATTTTTGCATGAAAGCCTGTACCAGACGGCATATTGATTTTCCGATAAACATTCCCGGGGTTCAAGCCACTATTTTGCAAAATTACCGTGAGGAAAAAGCAGCGTTTTCGCCGATTGCGGACAACGGCTTGAATCTGGCGGTCATCGGCGCTGGTCCGGCGGGCTTGTCGGCAGCGGCGGAATTAGCCAAGAGTGGTTGCAAAGTCACCTTGTTTGAAGCAGAAAACAAAATCGGCGGTGCGGTCAATCTGATACCGGAAGACCGCTTACCGCGCGATGTCATTGAAAAAGATTGGGCGTATGTTTTTAACCCCGAGCGGGTGACGCTCAAATTGAACACAACGGTTACGGATATTCCGGCATTGCTGTCGTCATATGATGCTGTGATTGTTGCTGCTGGCGAACATAACGTAATGGGTTTGCGCATCAAAGGCGATGAATATGCGCTTTCTTATATTGAATATTTGAAGAATCCGCAAAATTATCAAACCACGGGTCGTGTGGCCGTTATCGGCGGCGGCAATGTAGCAGTAGATTGCGCCTTAACCGCCAAAGCGCAAGGAGCGGCAAGCGTGGAGATGTTTGTCCGACGCCGTTTAGCCGACATGCGTATCACTGAAGCCGAACATTTGGATTTGTTGCGCCGCGAAATAGATGTTTCGCCATTAACCAGTCCGACGGAAATTGTTAAAGACGGCGATAAATACAAACTGTCGGTTTGCAAAAACAAAATTGTTGACGGTAAAGCCGCAGCGTTGGAAGGCACAACCATCACCTTGCCGGCATTTGATTTGATTATCAAGGCAGTCGGCAGCCGCGCTGATGAAAAAACCGAACATGAAAAAATCATTTACGCCGGCGATTGCCAAACCGGCGGTTCCACGGTGGTGCAGGCTGTTGCTTCCGGTCGTGCGGCGGCAAAAGAAATTTTAGACCGAATAACAAAGAGGTAAGAAAAAGGCGGGTTAAAAAATCCGCCTTTCAAAATAACAATAAGATTTATAGCTCAATGGCGTATATGTCTTTAACCCGCCAACTTTCACCGTTCGGCACTAAAACATATATAATGTTTCCCTGACACAAACCGAACCAGTTACCGTTACAGCTGCTTTCGGTATGAATTTCCATCATATCTGCGGCAATAGGTTTAATTTTTTTAATTTTAAAACTGATTTGCGTCGGACGATCCAAAGATTCGTCGTCCATAAAAATAAATCTCGGCAATTTGGCTTGTCGGCAACCTGTAAAGTCCGGATTAAGCGTACATTTGATGGCAAATTCAACCGCACAGGCCATTTCGCTGTTAAGCGCACATTCATCCGGTAAATCAGAAGAATCATAGGTATATACTCTGTCTTCAAAAACAGGAGAAGATGTTTTAAGTGTTTGAACATCGTTTGCTTTGTTTTGGTAATTGTTTTTAAGCCAATATAAACCGCCCAAAATTGCAATAATTAAAACAGCTGCAATAAGAATTTTTTTCCACATGATATTTATCCTTTACAAAAAGTGGTAACGTAAACCCAAAGTATATTCATTAAAATGATCAAACGGCGCAATATTATCCAGCCCAACATACCGAACCAGCACCCGCAAACTGATGTTTTCGCTTAAATTATACATCAAGCCGGCGCCAATCCTATAACCCCATGCACTGTTTTTGTGATGTTTTCCACCGTTTAATTTTTCTTCAAATACGTATTCACCGATACCGGCGGTAGCGGTTAAATCAAACGTATGATAACATCCGAGCGGCAAATAAGCGGCAATATCCAAACCATAGGCACGGTATGAGGTTTTATACTTTCCGCTGTTTGTTTTTTTTGCATCGGAACCGCTCTGGTTAAAAAACAGTTCGGTGCCGAAATAATCATTGTATTTTGTACCAAGATTAATCCCCGCCGCATGATAATTCGGATTTAAGCTTTTCGCCGAAGCTTCAACATAGGCATAATCAAGCCCCAGATACGGAATATATTTCAGTTCGGCAGCCTGCGCCGGTAAAGAAACCAGCACGGCGGCGGCAAGAGAAAAGCGCAAAAACGTTTTATGCATAATTTATTCCTTTAATTTAATTGATTTATAACTTTTTTTTTATCATAATAACGATTAAACAAAAAATAAAGTAAAAATATTTTGAGTATACGGATTTTTTATGGTATAACTTAAAAAATAAGAACGGGAGGGCGAATGAAAAGGTTTTCCAAAATAAACGAAGTCGGCCGATCCATGATTGAGGCCATCGGCTATATCAGCGTTATGGTAACCATCAGCGTTTCCGTGGCGGCGGCGGTAAACAGCGGTTATTACAAATATCGTTTAAGCAGGATTAATTCTGAATTGACGGATTTAAAGAAGGTTATCAGCCAACGTTATGTCGCAGCCGGTGATTATAAAGAAGTAAGCATGGATGCTCTGATTGAAGAAAAAATCGCGCCGTGGGACACGCGCGATGGAACGCATGCTTTCAGCGGCGAGGTCAAAATCGGCCCCTACGATGACGGCAATTTCTTTTTTATTGAGTTTGATGACGTCCCGCGCGATGCCTGTATGGAGCTGGGGTTAAAAGTGTGGATTGTTAATGACGGTTCGGATTTGGATACTTTGAAAATCAACAATAAAACATGGGCTTGGAAATTTTCCAATTTAACCGATAATCCAAACTATGAACTGCCGTCCAAGGCCAAAGACGTTGTTGAGGGTTGCACCGAAGAATATAAAAATAAGATGATTTGGTATTTTAATTAGTTTTATTGTGGTTAAATATACAGATTTTGCTTGAAGTTATAAAAATGTGTTGCTACCTTTTTAACATTAAACATTTTACATGATTGCAGGAGATGAAAATATGGTAGATTCAATCATTCTTCCCCCGGACTATAAACCATCGGCTGATGAAGAATATATGAACGATATGCAACTTGAATATTTTCGCCAAAAGTTGTTGGCTTGGAAAAAGTCTTTATTAGAACAATCGCAAGACACATTGGATGATCTGCGTCAGGGTGGTTTGAATCAGCCCGATGAAATTGATCGTGCTTCGCTTGAAACAGACAAATCTCTGGATTTGCGTACCAAAGACCGCGCCCGCAAACTGATTGTTAAGATTAATGCAGCCTTGGAACGCATTGAAGACGGCTCATACGGCTACTGCGAAGAAACTGGCGAACCTATTGGTTTAGAACGTTTGGAAGCCCGTCCGATTGCCACACTTTCCATTGAGGCACAGGAACGCCACGAGCGGATGGAAAAAACCTACGACGATGAAGCGTAAAATATGCCGGTAAGAGATTTTATTTTGGCATCATCTTCGCCGCAGCGCCGTCAGCTGTTGGAACAAATCGGCTATATTCCGAAAAAAATAATTCCGGCCGATATTGATGAAAATTGCTTGAAATATGAACGCCCGTTGCCGTATGTCAAACGTATGGCATTGGAAAAAGCTAAAAAAGTGGCTGCTGATAATCCGGGTGAAAATGTTTTGGCTTGTGATACGGTTGTGGCGGCTGGTTTGCGGATTATTCACAAATCCAAAACCGCGGCGGAACAAGAGGCAGTCATGCGGCTTTTATCGGGTCGCAATCATAAAGTTATCAGCGCCGTTTGCCTGATTGATAAAAACGGCAGAATCAGCAGCCGCTGTGTGGCAACGCGGATTTGTATGAAACGTTTGAACGAAGAAGAAATCAAAAATTATATTGCCGGTGGTGAATGGGTCGGTGTTTGTGGTTACAAAATTGAGGGCGAATTGGCCGGATTTGTTAAAAATATGATCGGTTCATATTCCGGTGTGGTTGGTTTACCTTTGTATGAAACCAGAAATTTATTAATAGGAGCGGGAATAAAATGAGAGCAGATACTTTGGTCTATGAAAGAAAAGGAGATAATGTCCGTTTAGCAGCACTTGACGGCGGCAAAATGTGTGAAATTGATGTGTTTTCCGAAAACAAAGCCTCTGAAGGCAATGTATATTTGGGAAAAATAACGCATAAAATGGAACTTGCCAATGGGCGCGTTGGTTTTATGGTTAACATCGGCGATGGTGAAGATGCTTTCATGAATGCGTATGAAACGGATTTAAAAGAGCTCAATATGACCGAAGGACAAAGCGTGGTGGTGCAGGTTGCCCAAGAAAAACGTGCCGAGAAAGGTGCTAAAGTGGTTCGCAACATCCAGATTGTCGGCACCACATTGGTATATCGTCCGTTTAAGATGGGGGTGGATGTTTCTTCCAAAATTGAGGATAAGGAGCAGGCTCGTGTCTATCGCACGGCTGTGTGGGAAAACATTACCGGTCAGGAGGGCTGGGCTCTGCGCACGGCAGCTGTTGATTTTCCGCTTGAGGATGTTTTAGAAGAAATGGTTAAACTGCGCGGCATTTATGAAAATATCCGTATCAAAGCGCGCAACGCCTCGGCGCCGGCTTTGTTGTACGTACGGGAAAATCCGCTGTTTGAATATATCCGCCGTTATAAGGAAAGTTTGAACAAAATTGTGGTCAATGATCATAATCTGGAAAAAGAATTGGTGGAATTAACCGATGCCGATATGGTGGTTTATTCGGCTGATCCGTTTGCCGAATATGGCTTGGAAGATCAAATTGTTGAAGCCTTAAGCCGCACGGTCAACCTAGCCGGCGGCGGTAGCATCCATGTAGAGCAGACACGAGCCTGTGTGGCCATAGATGTAGACAGCGGCGATGTGAAATCCGGTGGAGCAGTATCGCGTTTAAATGATGAAGCTGCGGTTGAAATTGCCCGCCAAATTCGCTTGAAGAACCTATCTGGTAAAATCGTGGTTGATTTTGCCGGTTCTGATGAATATCGTTTTATGAAACCGGTGATGGATATTTTGGAAACCTGTTTGGCAGATGATCCGTGCCGTGGTCGCGTGGTTGGCTTAAGCCGCGCCGGCAATGTAGAGATTTTGCGTCAACGTCGCCGGCCGTCGCTTTTAGATATTTACACTGAAGAATGCCCGACATGTCAAGGGACTGGCAGGGTGGAAAAATAATGGTCAAACTGCACAAATGCCCGATTTGCGGCAAACAAACGGACGATGAAAAATATCGTCCGTTTTGCTCCAAACGCTGCGCCGACATTGATTTGGGGCGTTGGTTCAACGGCAGTTATGCCGTGCCGGCAGCCGAACTTGATGAAAGCGATTATGAAGATTTGGAGCGCGAATTAGCTCAAACTGGCGATGAAAATAAAACGGATTCTATTTGTTAAAAGCAATATACAAATTACAATAATCTTCATAGCAGATTTGGCACAAATTTTGCATCTGCGCTAAAGTTAAGGTACGGATGCATCTTTGGTTTGAATAACAATAGGTTTCATTGTCGCCAAAGAACCAATCTTGCGTATGCTGTTCGTCAGAGGCGGATTGTTTACTGTCTACACCAACATGAGAAAGCTCGGCGGCCCAAGGAATGGTAGAGTTAAGGATATTTAAGCATAGGGTATTGTTTTGATCTTTAACATTACTCATCGTAATAACAATGTTTTTATGTTCGTTATCGGCTGACAATACAACTTGGAGATTAAAAACATCATAAATATAATTATTATTGCTAATCATTTCTCGCGGAATAAGGTTTAATTTTTCAAGATAAGGCAGCATGTTTCCATTAGTGATATCAATTTGCAAAACAGCATAATAAAGCTGTGTAAATTGCTCGGTCTGTTTATTGAGTTTATACTTCATCATGGCTTTGGAGTAGCCGGAAATCGCGCCGACGCTTAAAACCCCGATTATAGCCAGCACGCCGAGCATCTCCACCATGGAACGCCCGCATAATGGCACATCTGTTTGCCTTCTTTTCGCTCGTGTACCGTTTTTGTACACGTCGCTCAAACAAGGCTTCGCATCTGCACCATTCTTCGTTCGTTCGTTTTTTGTGCATAGAGCCGCATCTGCTTGCTTTCTTTCATTGTGTGCCAAAGAAGAAAAGTTAAAAAAATTGAATAAATTCATTAAAAGAACTCCTAAAAACTGCAAAATTTATGTATTTTCTCGTCATTCTAAACCGTTTTTTTTTTTTGCAATTTTAAAGAGTCTCGTGGGGATAAGTTACAACCGGCGGCTTCCATCGTCTTTTTGCGAAAACATTATAAGTTTGATAAATTGTACATATTATAAAAAAAGTACTTGATTTATTGATTTTTTGTGGTAATGGTATTGACATCTTTCATAAATATTTTTGGAAGTGGGGTCAAAAGCCCCGCTTCTTTTTTTAAGAAAAGTGAAAAAGATGAAAAAACACCCTTTGCAAGATATGCTGGAACCGGTCATTTCCAACCTCGGTTATGAGACGGTTCGGATTCTGACCATCGGGCAGGTTAACCCGACCTTGCAGGTCATGATAGACTTGTCAGACGGCAGTCGCGAAATTAATGTGGATGATTGTGCCAAAGTCAGCCGTGCTTTGTCGGCAGTTTTGGATGAAAAAGATCCGATTAAAGATAAATATTCGTTAGAAGTCAGCTCACCCGGCCTTGACCGACCGCTGACCAAACCGGAACATTTTAAGCGTTTTACCGGTTATACGGCAAAAGTTGAAACCGAGGCTGAAGTTGAAGGCCGCAAACGCATTAAAGGTATCATTACGGATATTGATAAAAAAAACAATGTTCATATAAATATGGACGACAAAGAATACGTTATTGCCTTTGACAATATTACCAAAGCCAAAATCGTCATCACCGACGAGCTTTGGGCAAAGTATGAGGCAGAGCAGGAAAATATTAATCTTTAACTTTAAGATTTAAGAGGAGCGCAATGGAAAATACAGAAAATATGCCCAGACCGGAAATCGTTTTAGTCGCCGATACGGTCGCCCGTGAAAAAAACATTGATAAGGAAGATGTTTTTGTCGCGATGGAAGTTGCCATTCAAAAAGCCGGACGTTCGCGTTACGGTTTTGAGCACGATATTCGTGCCAAAATTGACCGCAAAACCGGTGCGATTTCTTTGGCGCGTTATCGCGAAGTGGTGGCAGATGATGCTGAAGTGGAAAATGAAGCGGCACAAATCCGCTTGAGTGATGCTAAAGCTTACAACAAAGACATTAAAATCGGCGAGTTTATTATTGACCCTCTGCCGCCGATTGATTTTGGGCGTATTGCCGCACAAACCGCCAAACAGGTTATTGTGCAAAAAGTTCGCGATGCCGAGCGCAACCGCCAGTATGAAGAATACAAAGAAAAAATTGGGACGATTGTCAACGGCACAGTCAAACGGATTGAGTTTGGTAATGTTGTTTTAGACATCGGTAAAACCGAAGCCATTTTACGTCGTGATGAAATTATTCCGAGAGAAAAATTCAAAAACGGCGACCGCGTTCGTGCATATGTGTTAGACGTCCGTCGCGAAAACCGTGGTCCGCAGATTTTCTTATCACGTACTTGCCCTGAATTTATGGCTAAACTGTTTACTTCCGAAGTTCCGGAAATTTATGACGGCATTGTCCAAATTATGGGTGTGGCGCGTGATCCGGGCTCCAAAGCTAAAATTGCGGTCAAAGCCAACGATATGACGATAGATCCGGTTGGCGCCTGCGTCGGTTTACGCGGTATTCGCGTGCAAGCGGTGGTGACCGAACTCCAAGGCGAAAAAATTGATATTGTGCCGTATTCAGAAGATAAGGCGCAATATTTGGTGGCAGCACTAGCACCGGCAGAGGTAACCAAAGTGGTGATTGATGAAGAGAACGGTCGTATGGAAGCGGTTGTTCCGCAAGAACAATTTTCTATAGCTATCGGCCGCCGCGGCCAGAATGTCAAACTGGCTTCTCAACTTTTGGACGCCGATATTGACGTTTTGACCGAAGAGCAGGAGCAGGAGCGCCGCGCCAATGAAAACAAGGTTCGTTCGCAGCGCTTTATGGAAGCCTTGGATGTTGATGAGATGATTGCTCATCTCTTAATTGCCGAAGGATTTTCCACGATTGATGAAGTTGCTTTTGTGGATTTAAAAGAGCTCTCTGAAATTGAAGGCTTTGATGAGGATGTTGCAACCGAATTGCAGCGCCGCGCCAAAGAGTTTGTGGAAAAGCGCAATAAAGACTTTGCTAAAAAGAGCAAAGATTTGGGCATTGATGAACAGCTCAAAACCATTGAGGGCTTGGATCAGGATATGATCATCAAACTGGCTGAAAACAATATAAAGACGTTGGATGATTTGGCAGATCTTGCCGCTGATGAATTGATTGAAATTTTAGGCGAAGATACCTTGACGGAAGTTGAGGCCAATCGTATCATCATGGCAGCCCGTGAGCACTGGTTTGCTGATGAAAAATAAAGTTTTCTGATATAGGGGAAAACAATGGAAAAAGAAACAGAGAGAAGATGTATCGTAAGCGGCGGGGTCAAGCCTGCTAATGAGCTTCTTCGCTTTGTCAAGACCGAAGACAGCCGCTTGGTTCCGGATTTTAATAAAAAACTTCCGGGCCGAGGGCTGTATGTTACCAACTCGCGTAAAATGCTAAAAACCGCGTTGGATAAAAACTTATTTATAAAATCAATTCATTGCCATTTGAAAATTGAAGAAAATTTTTTAGAAATGGTGGAAAATCTGTTGCATAAGAAAGGGCTGGAAGCAATAAATCTGGCGCGGAAAGCTGGGGCTGCCGTTGCCGGTTTTGAGAAAGTAAAAGATAATATATTAAAAAATAAAGTTGCTTTCGTGATTGAAGCGGCGGATGCCGGTCAAGACGGAAGCGAAAAGATGCAGGCATTGTCAAAAGGTTTGGAAATCTTAAAAGTATACACCACCGATGAATTGGACAATGCTTTAGATAAAGTAAATACGGTTTATATTGCTGTTCTAAAAAGCAACATAGCCGGAATGGTTTACACAAATCTGAAAAGGTATCAGACTTTTTTGGATGCGTAGGTGATGGAGAACAAAATATATGGCTGACGAGAATGCAAAAGGAAAATTGACATTATCCGGAAAATCAACCCTGACATTAAAAAATGTCGGGAAGTCATCTTCTTCTGACGGAAGAAAGATGGTTCAAGTTGAAGTCCGTAAAAAAAGGATCGTTCCTTCAACGACGCCGTCACCGGCAGCAAAGGTGGAAATTGACGAGGCAACGGCTCAAAAGCTGCGTTTGATTGCCGAGGCAAAGGAACATGAAGCCAAACGTCGTCAGGAAGAAGAGGCAAAAGAAGTTTTGCGCCAAAAACAACGCGATGAACAAGCGGCGCGTTTGGCGGCGGAAGAAAAAGCTAAAGAAGAGGAAGAACGTCGCCGTCAGGAAGAAGAAAAAGCCCGTCAGGAAGAAGAAAGGCGTGTTCAAAATCAGCCCAAAGCAGAAAAGCCTGCCGAGAGCGAAGAAAAATATTATTCAAAAGGACGCAAATCTAAAGATTATGATGATGAGGACGATGATGATTATCGCAAAGATAAAAAGTCATCATCTGGAGCTCATCATTTAAGCAAAGAAGAAACTTTTGAGCAGGAACGCAAAAAAATCCAAAAACGCAGTTTTGAATCGCCGCGCCGCAATAACAAAATTAATGTCAACAGTTTTATGAACGGTGATGACGATGATGATTACGGCTTTGGTGCACCGCGCCGACGCTTTAAGAAAAAGCAGCCTAAACCGGCCGCCCAACCTGTGGCACCGGCTGAAAAAATCGTCAAAGAAGTTGTCGTTCCCGAGGTAATTACCGTACAGGAACTTGCCAACCGTATGGCGGAAAAAAGTGCGGAAGTTATTAAAAAACTGATGTCATTGGGTGTGATGGCAACCATCAATCAACCGATTGATGCTGATACGGCACAAATTGTGGTTGAAGAAATGGGACATAAATGCAAACGCGTGGCTGATAGCGATGTTGAAGAAGGTTTGACCGGTCCGGTAGACAATGCAGAAGATTTGTTGCCGCGCCCACCGGTTGTAACGGTGATGGGACACGTTGACCATGGTAAAACCTCATTGTTGGATGCCTTGCGCGAAACCAACGTGGCTGCCAAAGAAGCCGGAGGTATTACTCAACACATCGGTGCGTATCAGATTGAAGTTTCCGGCGGTCAAAAAATTACATTTATTGATACCCCAGGACATGAGGCTTTTTCAGAAATGCGCGCCCGTGGTGCCAAAGTAACAGACATTGTGGTATTGGTGGTGGCTGCCAACGACGGCATCATGCCGCAAACGGTGGAGGCAATTCGCCATGCTCAAGCCGCCGAGGTGCCGATTGTTGTGGCAATCAATAAAATTGACTTGCCTGGGGCTGATCCGATGCGTGTCAAGACAGAACTGTTACAGCATGGTATTGCCGTAGAAGAAATGGGCGGTGAGTGCTTATGCGCTGAAGTGTCTGCCAAAAAACGCATTAACATTGACAAATTGGTGGAAGCAATTTTGTTGCAGGCCGAAATTTTAGACTTGAAAGCCAACCCGAACCGCAAAGCAGAAGGCACGGTGATTGAAGCCAAAATGGAAAAAGGCCGCGGTAGTGTGGCAACTGTTTTGGTACAGAATGGAACATTACGTATTGGCGATGTGTTTATTGCCGGTAAAGAATGGGGGCATGTCCGCGCCATGTTTAACGAATTGGGCAAAAAAGTACACGAAGCCGAACCTGCAACACCGGTTGAGGTTTTGGGTTTGCAGGGTACCCCGTCTGCCGGCGATAATTTTATTGTTGTCAAAGATGAAACCCAAGCTAAAGAGGTGACCAATTATCGGATTCGCAAAGAACGTGAAGCGAAGTTGGTTAAGAGCGCTAAATCGGCCATGGAACAAATGCTGGATAAGATTAAATCCGGTGAATCAAAGTATCTTTCGGTCATTATTAAAGCCGATGTTCAAGGCTCTATTGAAGCGATTGAAGGTACAATTAACAAACTTTCTACCAATGAAGTGTCGGTACATGTGTTGCATTCGGCGGTCGGTCCGATTTCGGAATCTGACATTTCGCTTGCCAAAGCCTCCAACGCTTTTATCATCGGTTTTAACGTCCGAGCGATTCCGCAGGCACGCGATATGGCGCGCCGCGACGGGGTTGATATCCGTTATTATTCCATCATTTATGATGTGGCTGATGACGTTAAAAAAGGTTTGGAAGGTTTGCTTTCACCGGAAATTAGAGAAAAACTTTTGGGTTATGCCGAAATCCGTAATGTCTTTAACATCACCGGCGTTGGCAAAGTCGGCGGCTGTATGGTGACCGAAGGCATTGTCAAACGCGGCGCTAAAGTCCGCCTGCTACGCGACAATGTGGTAATTCACGACGGCAATCTGGCACAGCTCAAACGTTTCAAGGAAGATATTAAAGAAGTGCGCGAAGGCTATGAATGCGGCATGAGTTTTGAAAATTATAATGACATTCAGGTTGGCGACTTTATTGAATGTTATGAGCTTGAAACCATTGCGGCAAAACTGGCCTAAACCACCGACGTCTTGTCATAATAACAAAAAGGAAACAAAATAATGGCACAAAAAGAAGTATCACAGCGTCAGCTGCGTGTCGGACAGGAGATTAAAAGAGTTCTGACTTCGGCGTTAGAACGCGGTGAAGTGCATAGCGCCGAGCTGTTAGACGCTTTTATCACGATAACGGAAGTGCGTGTTTCGCCGGATTTGAAATATGCCACGGCTTATGTCATGACATTAAACGGCAAAAACCTTGGGCAGATTCTGGAAAAACTCAATGAAGACGCATGGATTTTCAAAAAACAGATTGCCACCAAATTGCAATTGCGTTTCACTCCGGAACTCAATTTTCGCGCAGACGACACATTTGTTGAGGTTGATAAAATTGAAAAACTGTTGCGAGATCCGAAAGTGGCGCAAGATTTGCAAAAAACAAATACAGAAGAAAATAATTAAGGATAAACAGCTATGAAAAATTTTATTAATGAATTTAAAAAATTTGCCATGCGCGGCAATGTGATTGACATGGCCGTCGGTATCATTATTGGTGCCGCTTTTGGTAAAATCGTTGATTCGTTGGTCAAAGACATCATTATGCCGCCGATAGGCCTTTTGATGGGAAAAGTTGATTTTGCCAATTTATATTTTGTCTTGCATGATGGTGCTGTTGCCGGACCGTATGTGTCGTTGGAGGCGGCGCAGGAAGCTGGTGCGGTAACCATGAATATCGGTATGTTTTTAAACGCCCTGATAAGTTTTGTGATTGTTGCTTTTGCCGTGTTTATTTTGATAAAAGCGATAAACACTTTGCAAGAAAAAATGTTAGCCAAAGAGAAAAAAGCCGAAGCAGCCGCTGCGCCGGCGACAAAGACTTGCCCGTTTTGTTGCACTGAAATTCCGTTGGCCGCCACACGCTGCCCACATTGCACTTCAGAACTTGCAGTAGCCAAAAAAACGCGGAAGAAATAAAACAGATATTAACTCCATAATCTAAAAGGCAGATTTTAAAATCTGCCTTTTAGATTATTTAAAAATGCGAATATTTATGAATTATGTCGCAAAGCGTCTTGTGCTTTTTCTTTCATATCATGCGCCTTTAGAGATAATTTTTTAGTTTTTTGAGCCAGATATTCTTTGATGCGCGTCAACCGTCGCTGCTGTTTGATTTCCTTTTGCCGATAGCCCAAATACCACTCATAAGAGAATAAAGCTATGCCGGAGACAGCCAACGGCAGAAGATAATAGATAATGCGGTAGGCAATCAATGCACCAAAAAGCAGGGCTTGGTTATCCGCTCCCGGAATAATGTTTGAAAAAACAAGTTCAAATACGCCCAAGCCGCCGGGAACCTGACTGTACACACCCAAAATTTGGGCAATAATAAACGCGCCGATAAACACATCAAACGGAATATCAATGAAATGAACAAGCGTAAAATAAAGCACAAGCGATGCCATTAAAATATCAATGCTGCCGATGATGATTTGCGCCCATGCCATCTTAAACGACGGCATATTAAAAGCGATGCCTTTAATATCAATTTTCTTTTTATAAACCAAACTGGCACCCAAATAAATTCCCAAACCGATGAATGATACAAAAGCAATTATTGCTGTTGTCAGATGCGATAAAGAACCTTCGCCGAAAGCGTGATTTGGCGTAATAACATAACCGATGATGATTAAAAAGAAACAGGCTACCAGATAAGTAAATCCCGAAAAAGTAATAATCTTTACGATTTCATTGGCATGCAGCCGCCAGCGCGTATACAGCCGATAACGAATGGCGCCGCCGGAAACAATGGCGTGGCCGGCATTGTTACTGACTGCAAAACCGATAAAACCGGCAAACATCCAACGCCAGAAAGGCAATTTATGCTTAATATACTTTAATGCCAGAAAATCATATGAAGACAACGCGACATAACCTAAAAAAGAGGCGATACAGGCATAAGCCAAATTTTTGTGCGGAATGCTTAAGACGGCAGTTTGCAAATCAGCCCAATCATACTTGGCAAGCTGTTTGTAAATCATCAACGCCGCCAAAGCAAAGAAAAACAATCCGGCCCAAGAAATAAGCCTTTTTATCAAGCGCTTGGTGCGATAAGCGATGCTCGTTGTCTTTTGCACGGTATGTTTTCTTTTTTTTAATTTCACGGATTTGCCTCGTTGATTAAAACACCACTGATAATTTAATCTTTAGGTTTTATATTTTCATCTATATAACGGCGTATATTTTTACCAAAAGTCTGACGAATATATGTTGTCAATTCGGAAGGTTGTTCTTTAAATGCTTCGGCGCGGCTTTGTGCTTGTAACAATTCCTCTATTTTCAAAGCCTTGGCCAGCGTATTGCGGTGTTCTGCGGCGTTTTTTGCACCGTAAACGGAAGCTATATTATAAAGAATGTGTGCCTGAATAATATTACGTGGATACATGGTTCCTTCAGCCAAAATTTGTGCCAATGCCATAATGGCATCCAAATTACCCTGTCCGACGGCAGCATTAAGATATTTGATGGCGTTGCCGTAATTTTGCGTAATACCTTGTCCGTTGGCGTACATCATGGCCAGCATATATTGAGCTTCATCAAAATTAACGGTGGCAGCCTCTCGGATTAAGCTGACGGCTTTATAATAGTCTTGCGGCACGTGAAAACCTTGGTAATAAGCATAACCCAGCATAAATTTAGCTGTGTTATTGCCGGCATCGGCAGCTTGTTGAAAAAGTTTGATAGCTTGGTCTAAATTTTGTTCATTGTTTTCGCTACTTAAATATATAAAAGCCAAATTCACCGCGGCATCATCGCTTCCGAGCTCTGCAGCACGGGCGAAAAGCTGGGCGGCCTTAAGATAATTTTGTTTTGTGCCGATACCGTTAAAATAAAGGCTTCCCAAATTATTAAGGGCAATTTTATTGTCTTGTTCGGCAGCCATTTCATAATATTTGAAAGCTTGAGCATAATCGGATTGTACGCCGTCCGTACCGTATAAATACATATAACCCAAAGAGAGTTGGGCGCTGATATTTCCTTCATCGGCTAGACGAACGAGCCGTTGTAACGGAGTTTCTTCAATCGCTTTTTCGTCAGAACTTTGGGCAGTTTCAGTGTCCTCTGTTTCTACCGATTTTTTAATGAAAGAAAAATTTAAGAATGAAAAAATTCCCCGATCATCAGCCACGTTTTTTTCGGATTTTTGTTCTTGAATTTCTTCTGCGGGAAGCTCTTCGCCGATTCCGCCGGCCAAATCAAAGCTTTGTGCAAAAGTTGTGGCGGAAAACAAGGTGCAAAAGCAGAATAATGTTATAAATCTTTTCATCTAAAAACCTCGTCAAAAACAATTTGCAGTTATATTAAGCTAAAAAAAAAGCACTTTCAAGGCAAATATTGTTGTAAAAAAATAAAAAGAAGGTATGTTAAAGACTAAAAAAGGAAAGGGGAAATATATGCCGGTAGAAACACCGATTTACACGATAAAAAACGCCCGCTTGAGTTTCGGGCTGACGCCGTTGTTTACGGGGATTGATTTGAATATCAGCCGCGGCGATAAAATCTGTCTGGTCGGTCGTAATGGTTCGGGAAAATCCACTTTGCTGAAAGTGATTTGCGGGCAACTTGAACCCGATTCGGCAGAGATTTTTATTCAACCCGGTACAAAAATTTCTTATATGCCGCAAGAACCTGATTTCACCGGTTATGATACCTTGCGTCAGTATATTATGGCCGGTTTGGATAAAAATGATGGCGAGCAGGAATATAAAGCGGATATTTTAATCGGCCAGTTGGGGATTTTGGATAAACAGCCGCCGTCATCATCTTCCGGCGGCGAGCTGAAAAAAGCCGCTTTGGCAAGGGCGCTTATTGGTGAACCGGATATTTTGCTGTTAGATGAACCGACCAACCATTTGGACATTGCAACGATTGAAAAATTGGAAGAAATTATTGAAAAATTCAAAGGGGCGGTAGTGGTTATCAGTCATGACCGAATGTTTTTAAATCATGTGTCTCGTCGGAGTTTATGGCTGGATCGCGGCATTTTGCATTACAGCAATAAAGGTTTTGCGCATTTTGATGAATGGCAGGAGCAAATTTTGGAGCAAGAAATTATTGCCCAAAAATATTTAAATAAAAAAATTGAGGAAGAAACAGAATGGTTGCATAAAGGCGTTACCGCCCGCCGCAAACGCAATCAAGGAAGATTGCGGCGTTTGCAGCAGCTGCGTCAGGAACGGCGCGAGCAAATCAAACAAGTCGGTTCGGTTAATTTGGAGATAGATTCGGGCGAGCTGCGTTCACGTTTGGTGATTGAGGCAAAACATATCTATAAAGCCTATGGCGGTCGTGAATTGGTCAAAGATTTCTCCATCCGCGTCATTAAAGGCAATCGTTTGGGTATTGTCGGACCGAACGGTGCCGGTAAAACCACCTTGATAAAGTTGTTAACCAAAAAGTTAGAACCGGATTCGGGTTTTGTTCGTATCGGCAAAAATCTGGAAGAGGCTTATTTTGACCAAAACCGCATAACGCTGGATCCTAAAAAAACCTTGTGGAAGACGCTTTGCAATGAGGGCGATCATATCTGGGTTCGTGGTCATTATCGCCATGTTGTGGCATATCTGAAAGATTTTTTGTTTAAGCCCGATCAAGCGCAATGTCCGGTTTCATCACTTTCCGGCGGCGAGAAAAACCGCCTGATGCTGGCGGTGGCTTTGGCTAAACCTTCCAATTTTTTGGTATTGGACGAGCCGACCAATGATCTGGACATGGACACCTTGGATTTGTTGCAAGAAGTTTTGGATGAATATCCGGGGACAATTCTGATTGTCAGCCACGATCGCGATTTTATGGACAAAGTGGCTACTTCGCTGTTGTATATGAAAGGCGACGGCACGATTACCGAACATATCGGCAGCTATTCCGAATTGTTGGAAAAAATTAAAGCCACACCGCCCAAAAAACAATCCGGCGGACAAACCCCATCGGCATCTGTTTCCGTCTTACCTTCCATAAAATCATCAGGCACGACAAAACTCTCTTACAAAGATCAGCGTCTGTTGCAAATTTTACCTGATGAAATCAGCGCGCTGGAAAAACGCATTGCTGAAATTGAACAACGGTTGTATACTGAAACAGATTTATATGCTACCGCGCCGGAAGAGTTTGACGCCTTAACGGAAGAATTACAATCCTGCCGCCTCCAAAAGGAAGAAAAAGAAAACACATGGTTGGAAATCTGCCTCAAAGCCGAAGCTTTGCAAAAATGATTTTACTTGTCTTTAGAAGCATTCAATGCCAGATTTTTTAATTCGTAAAGCTTGTCCAAGGCAGCTTTGGGGGTAAGGTTGTCAGGATTAAGGTCTTTTAGAGCCAGTTCCAGCGGTGAGATCTTTTCTTTTTCAGCTTCTTGTTTTTTAAATACGGCAAACAACGGCAAATCATTTTCAATGGAAGAAATCGTTTGATTGTTCGGATTATTTTCCAACGAATGCAAAACCTGTTCGGCACGTTTTAAAACCAATTTGGGAAGTCCGGCCAGTTTGGCGACATGAATACCGTATGAACGATCAGCCGTACCGTTAATGACCTCATGCATAAAAATAACCTCGTCTTTAAATTCTTTAATTTTCATGCAATGCAACGTTAAGGCGTTGAGTTTTGAAGCCAAAACCGTCAATTCATGATAATGCGTTGCAAACAGCGCCCTACAATGGTTAACCTCGTGCAAATGTTCAACCACGGCCCATGCGATGGATAAGCCGTCATAAGTTGCCGTACCGCGCCCGATTTCATCTAAAATAACAAAAGAACGCGGCGTTGATTGATTTAAAATGGCTGCGGTTTCAACCATTTCTACCATAAAGGTAGAACGTCCGCGCGACAAATCATCGGAAGCGCCGACGCGGGAAAACACTTTATCCACTAGGCCGATTTTTGCCGATGCGCACGGCACGTATGATCCGGTTTGCGCCATAATGGCGATTAAAGCGTTTTGTCGTAAAAAAGTGGACTTACCGGCCATGTTTGGACCGGTCAGCAACCAAATTCGGTTGTTTTCGCCATTAAGAACGCAATCATTACTGACAAAAGTGCCTTCATGTGTTTTTTCAAGAGAAGCTTCCACCACCGGATGCCGACCTTCTTTAATCTCAAAGATTGTTGAATCTTCCAAAATCGGGCGGCAGTATTTTCGTTCTGCGGCCAGATCAGCCAAAGCAGCAGCTACATCAAGTTCAGCCATTGCGCCGGCAGCAATGGATATATCATCGGAAACGCACAAAATATCATCAATCAAATGTTCGTATATTTCCAATTCCATGGCAATGATTTTTTCTTTGGCGCTGCGAATTTCTTTTTCCAGATCCGTCAGTTCAACCGTAACAAAACGTGCAGCATTTAAGACCGATTGTCGGTGAATAAATTGTGGGTTTTGCAAAACAACCGCCGAATGTTTTGCCGGAATTTCAATAAAATATCCCAACACGTTATTGTATCGGATTCGCAAATTGGCGATATTTGTTTCTTCAATATATTTTTGTTCAAGTTTTGCAATTAGTTCCCGACTGTTATTGTGCAGATGGCGCAACTCATCCAAAGCCGGATAATATCCTTCACGGATAAAACCACCATCGCGAGCCAGTACCGGCAGATTCTCTTCTTCTACAAGCGCTCGTTCCAAATTATTGACGATGGTACTAAAATCACTTGGTTTTTTTAAGATGTTTTCAATGGCGTCCGGAAGTTTTTCTAAAATTTTATTATATTTACCATATGAGTTTAATAAGTTTTTTATTTTCGGCACGAAAGATAGGGTTAATCCGATATCGGCCAAATCTTTCGGACCGCCACGACCAAGGCTTAAACGAGAAACAGCTCTTTCTAAATCAGAAAAACTTTTAAAATAATCTCGTAATTCGTTCCGAATTTCCGGTACGCTGATAAAAAATTCTATCGTGTCCAGCCGCCGATTAATTTCATCCAAATCCATAGAAGGGCTTGCTACTCTGGCACGCAACAAACGTGCGCCGGCGCCGGTTACGGTACGGTCCATAGTTCCCAAAAGCGTGACGCTTTTATCACCGTGTGCGGAATCGGCGATTTCCAGATTAGCCCGAGTTGCATTGTCAATTTCCATAAACTTGGCATCGTTAATCTTAACCGGCCTTTTTATTCGGGGAAGCTTGCCTTTTTGCGTGCTTTCAACATAATCAAGAATAACACCGGCCGCTGCAATTTCTGCCTTGGTAAAATTACCGAAAGCTTCAAGCGTTTGTACATGAAAAAGATTTTCCAGATATTGCTTGGCGCTCAAACTATTAAAACGAGCCTGCGGCAAAACGGTGAGTTTGTCATGGAGTTGGTTGAAAATATCAAATAAATCAGGTATCTGCAACATATTGTCAGCCACGATGATTTCAACCGGCTGTAATTTGGATAAGGCGTTTTGGATATCTGGTCCCATGTTTTCCAGAGAAGAAGGAATATACTGTGTGAAAAAATCTCCGGTGGAAAGGTCTAACCAAGATAATCCGAAATTATCATTGTGTCGGGCGCAACACAAAAGATAATTGTTGCGTCTGGCATCCAAAAGATTATCTTCGGTTAAAGTCCCAGGGGTTACCAAGCGCACCACTTCACGTCGGACAATTGCACTGCGGCCGCGTTTTTTGGCTTCATCGGGTGTTTCCATCTGTTCGCATATGGCGACTTTATAACCTTGATGAATGAGCCGCGCCAGATAATTTTCATAAGCATGAAACGGTACGCCGCACATCGGAATATTTTTTCCTTCCGATTTTCCGCGTTTGGTTAAAGCAATGTCTAGCGCCTTTGAAGCGATTAAAGCATCGTCAAAAAAAAGCTCGTAAAAATCACCCATCCGATAAAAAATAAGATAATCTTTATGGGCATTTTTGACTTTCATATATTCAGCCATGGCCGGCGTCAGGTCTTTTGATTCTTCACTCATGTCTTCTTTTTTGCAAACCTGTATTAAATAAATTTAAACTCCTTTTATCATAATATATTTTTATATCCAGTCCATATTTTTTTTTGATTTGTATACGGGGTGACGGATGTTATTTAAAAAAATAGGTCAGTTTGAAATTGCCAACAATTCAAGTTTTATGGCTCGGGTTCTGATTTTATCTTTGCCTGCGGCGCTGGTTTTTATTATGCTGGTTGGATTAAATCTTTTAACGCCTTATTGGGCAATAGTATCTTATATGATGATTATTGTGTTCAATATGGTGTTTTTGCTACCGATGAGTGCCGAATTACAGCAATTAAAAAAATATATTAACGAATTGGCTAAAGGTGGCGTCGCTGATGATTTTAATATGAATTTTTCCGAGCAAGAAGCCCGAGAAATTGCCGAAACCATAAATTCGGTGCATAAATTTTGGGTATATAAAACCGATGCCTTGGAAACGCAGGTTATGTCCGATACGGCGGTTTTAGACACTTTGCCGGATCCGATTTTAATGATTGATCGTTCTGGAAATGTGTTGGGTGCCAATTTATCGGCGCGACAATTTTTAGGGGCTGATATTACCAATAAAAACATAGAAAATGTTTTCCATGCCAACAATTTTATCAATGCCGTTGCGCGTGTGCTCAAAAAAGAAAGCGAGTCCGAAAATCTGATTTTTTATGCGCACAAAGACAAAAAAACAGAACAAAAAATATACGCCCACGTCAAACAATTGCCTTGGTTTTCCAAAGGTCGTACCGTTGCGGTCGTTTCGCTTTACGATTTAACCAAGGCTGTTAAGCTTGAAAAAATGCAATCCGATTTTGTGGCCAATGCCAGTCATGAGTTGCGTACGCCGTTATCGGTTATTTCCGGCTTTATTGAAACCCTGCAAACCACTGCCAAAAACGATGATCAAGCCAGAGAATATTTCTTAAAAATAATGGCCGATCAAACAGCATTTATGTCGGATTTGATTGAAAATTTGTTATCGCTCTCGCGCATTGAAATGACACAAGATGAGCTTCCTTCCGAAAGGGTTGAGTTGGCCGAGGTAATAGAAGATGTCGTTAAAGCCATGAGCTTAAAAGCCGAAGCGCGCCATATGCACATCATTACCGAAATTCCCCCGCATCTGCCGCCCATCACGGCAGATAATCAACAAATCCGACAACTAATTCAGAATTTAACGGATAATGCCATCAAATACGGGCTTTCACCGAGCGATGTCACCATTTCGGTTAAAGAAGTTGAGAAAATACCGTCTTCCAAAAGTTTTAGTGTGTCCAATGGAAAAGCGCTGGCGGTTTCAGTTAATAATAAGGGCTCCAAAATCAGCCGCGAAGATCTGATGCGTTTAACCGAACGATTTTACCGTATGCAGGAGCACAAAGATTTGAATATTAAAGGCACGGGCTTGGGTTTATCCATAGCCAAACAGATTATTATTCATCACCGTGGTAATTTAACGGTCAATTCTACCGGCTACGACGGAACGACATTTACCGTTTATTTGCCGCTTGATCTTAACAAAAACTCTTGAATAAATAATACACTCGTGTTATATCACGACCAATGAAAGTTTTTTATGCATTTTGATTATCATAATATATGGAAAATGAGTTATCCGATTCTCATCAGTATGTTGATGCAACAGCTGGTGGGAATAACTGATGTTATTTATCTCGGACGACTGGGAGAGGTTGAGCTGGGCGCATCGGCTCTGGGTTCCACATATTTTTTGACGATTTTTATGGTTGCGTTTGGCTTTAGTCTCGGCGCTCAAATTCTTATGGCACGATGTAACGGTGCGGCGGAATACGAACGTATCGGTGCGGTATTTTATCAAGGCTGTGGATTTTTATTAGCATTTTGGATGCTGATAGTTGTTTTGTCTTGGTTCATATCGCCTTTGTTGCTAAAATCTTTGATTGCCAATGACGCTGTTTGTCAGGCCACGCTTGAATATATAAACTGGCGTATTTGGGGTTTGGCCGGAGCCTCAATTATTGTGATGGGGCGCGGTTTTTTCGTGGCTATAACTCGTACATATGTTTTAAGTATTGTCTCGCTTATCATGGTTCTATCAAACATTATTCTTAATTATGTCATGATATTCGGTAAATTTGGTTTTCCGGCGATGGGTATTGCCGGTGCGGCATTAGCTTCCGATTTGTCAGAAATCATGGCTGTCTCTTTTTTGGTCGTCTATTTATGTAAAAGAGTTAATATCGCCAAATACGGATTTAATAAGTTGACTCTGTTTGATTTTAAATTGTTAAAAAGGATATTAAACGTTTCAGTTTGGACCATGCTGCAACAATTTATCTCGGTTTCAGCATGGTTTTTGTTTTTTATCGCCATTGAGCATTTGGGCGAAAGAGAGCTGGCTGTTTCCAATGTGGTGCGAAGTTTATCTTCTTTTCCGTATGTTTTTATCAACGCTTTATCAGCAACAGTCAGTTCCATTACCGCCAACTTAATCGGTAAGGGATTGACCGATGAAGTTATGCCTGCTGTCAGACGGGTTATGCGCCTCTGTGGCGTTATTGTTTTTCCGTTTCTGATATTTATGGTGTTGGCGGCTTATCCGTTATTACGGATTTATACGGACAATCAAGCGTTGATACAAGCATCCATACCGGCTTATCTGGTTATGCTTTCGGCGTTTGTGCCGTTGGTGCCGGCGTGGATATTATACAATGCCGTTTCCGGCACTGGAAACACGCGCTATGCCATGAAAATTGAATTTTTTTCCATGTTTATTTATATTTTCCATGTGTTTGCCGTTATCTTGTATTTCAAACTGCCTCTGGCCGTGTGTTGGACGGCAGATTGGGTCTATAATGTTGCCATTCTCATAATGTCTTATCGGTATATGCATTCAACAAAATGGCGTTACAAAAAGATCTGATACCGTTTTAATACAGACGATTAATTGTTTTTATCAGTTTCGGGTATTTGTGTAGATGTTGCGTAAAAAGCCAATCTTTGCGTAAGGATTGTAAAAATTTGGAATAAAAAACCCGCCGCGACAGCAAAGTCTGGAAATATCTTCCGGCACCGTACAAAATATCTTGTTTGGTCAAACCTTCTTCATTTCTTAAATACAACAACAAGGATGTTAACTGTTTTTCCGGCAGAGAAAATACGGAATGCGGCAAAACGCTTGATAGAACCAAAAACATCATATCTTCAACCGCATATCCGTAACGCAGTGTTTCAAAGTCTAATAATGTGGCTTTGCCGCTATTGCTTAAAATAATGTTGTTCAGGCTAAAGTCGCCGTGGATTACCCTCAATATACCCCTCCCACGTATATTCTTAAGGTCCTCCGAGATAAGCTCGTTATACATTTTTATTTGATTAAGAATTTTTATTTTAATAAAATTCCTCTGATTATTCATTAATTTCATAATATGTTCTGCGTTTTTTTCACATTGTATTTCCGGCGATACAAAAGGCAGTATTAAATCATTGTCAAATTTGACTTTCTGAAATTGTCGGTAATTGGATATGATGTCATTAAAGATATGCGGCGATAAGTTTGCATCTCTGATTTTTTGACCGTTGGCGTAAGTCAAAAGAAGGCCCGTTCTTTCTTCAAACACAAAGTGGTTTTGCCCGTTTGCGGTCATTAATTTTGCTGTGTGAAAATTCGGATTTTGTTTTAATGCATTTAAGATGCGGCAAAGCCGTTGTGTACGTTTTTCGGAATTTTTGGGCAGAAGTTTAACAATACAAGATGATTTTACCGTCTGACAGAAAAAATTATCTGACGAACCACCTTTGCCGATAGCACCGAATTTAACAATTTCTGATTTGAAGATTTGTTGTTGTAGATATTCTTTAAGATTATGTATAAATTCTTGATTGTGCATTTAGTCCTCAAATAAGAAATAATAAATTTTTGCTTTTGAAGTCAAATGTTTTTTAATGTTTTTTGTTTGCAATTGTGAATGTATAAGATTTTACCGAAAATATCATTTTATTCTTGATTATATCGGCCAAAGTGTTAAAAAATAAACAACAAGATAAAAGCAGGAGGTCGGGATGCAGCAATATTGGTGGTTGGTTTCCATTTTTGCAAGTTTTATTTTTGCCATGTATATTTTCGCTAATCAGATTTTCAAACTGAAAGGTTCATTGGTGATGATATACCGAGGCATCGGGGCGGCAATAGTTTTACTACCGTTTATTCCGCTGATACAGGGGATGGATAATCAAGTTTTTTATTATCTGTGTATTGTGCAGGGTTTTTTGATTGCATATCTTGACAACCGCTTGTTTAATGCGGCCAATCGTTTCGGTGCAGAGCTTACCAGCATGATCCAGCCAATCAGTGTTTTGTTCGGCTTTGTCATTTGGTTTGTTTTGGTTCCGCAACAGTTTTGGAATTTATGCCAAAACCCATGGCGTTTGTTTTTCATTACCGTTTCCATCGTCGGCATTGTCAGTTCTGTGCTGATGCTCAAAAAAAACCGCATGAGCCGCAAAGCTTTTTTCTACCTGCTACCGGCGCTTTTAACGGTCACCATTTTAGATTTGCTTGGGAAAAAACTGATGGATATCGGTCAGGACAATGTTTTGGGCGCTATTTTTTATTATTCCATCATCACTTCCGTGGTGGCCGGCGGTATTAATGCTATAGCTTATTTTAAGGAAGGAAACACTCTGTCGGAAGTTTTGCGCCCGCGTAATATGTTGTTTGCTGGCATCCCTGTCATCATCTTAATTTTAGCCATGTATTCATTCAAAAATTACAGCCTATATTTAAGCGTCAATCCAGCATATGTTATGGCCATTATTTATTCTTATCCGATATGGATACTTTTTGCCAACAATGTGTGTTCGCATTATTTCAAGCATCGTACATACGCCCATCCGAGTCGTTGGGTGTTGTTAACGATGATGGTTTCAATCATTATCCTGATCTTGAATGTTTAGGTGTTTTTTGACAATATCGGGCGTCAAAAGCTGGGGCAGTACGATATAATTCGGATGCTGTTCCGTAGCTTTCTGCCGCGGAGGATAATAAACATACAACGGCACGCCGCTACGGTTGTACCAATGCAGAGCGCGGCTGATTTGAGGGTTTTCGCTAGTCCAATCAGCCTTAAATAAGTTTATGCCGTATTTGGTTGCGATTTGCAAAAATTCTTCCGTATCTAGCGCCATTTTTTCATTAGCCAGACAAGTGACACACCATTTGGCGGTAAAGTCAATAAAAACGGGTTTGCCGCTTTTGATAAGTCGGACAATTTGTTTTTCATCATAAGGCTGCCATGGGCTGTTATCCGTTTGCTGCGGAGATAAGAAAGTCTGATGATATAGAATCCAACCGAGCCACACACAGGTCAATAAAATCGGCACGGAAAGTATTTTTTTCAAGACAATCATCCATTTTCCGGGTTTGGGTAACATTTTACGGATTGCAGTTGGATACATTTCTGCCAACGTGAAGGGGATGGCGTACCCGATTCCCAAGCTCAAAAATACCGGAAAATAAACTGTGGGCGGCTGAAACAACGCATATCCCAATGCGGCGCCCATAAAAGGTCCTGTGCAAGGGCTGGCGATCAAAACAGCCAAAAATCCGGTCATAAAAGAATTTACACCGGCATATTGATTAAAGAAATCAAGAAAATTTCCTTTAATTTTTATAATGTCGGCTACCAATAAAAATAAAAGGATAAATAAGCACAACATGGCGCCGACAAACCATGATGATTGTAGTTGAAATCCCCAACCGGCTTCGGCACCGCCGTATCGCAACAAGTAAAGTAAAAACGCCATAAGAAGAAAACTTGATACCACGCCGCAAAAGTAAGAACAAGCACGGCGGGCATGATGATTTTGTGCGGCGCTTTTGGCTAAAGCGAAAGCCTTAATGCTCAAAATCGGAAATACGCACGGCATACAATTTAAAATAATACCGCCGACAAAGGCTAACAGCAAAACTATCCACAAAGAATAGCTTCCGTTGTTTTCAACACCATGTCTGTGATGAACGACATCATAAACAAAAGCCTTTGAGCCATACACCAAAATTCCTTTGGTGGGAATAAAATCTTCAAGATTTGCTTCAGCTTTTATTTCTAGGCGGTTGTTTTTGTTGATGAGCTTTTCTTGCGGAATTTCAGCGGCGATTAATCGTCTTTCATACGGAATAAAGTAAAAAGGCTCTGTGTGCAAATCAAATTCATCAGATGGGAACGTCAAAGTTAAAACATAATTGTCATTTTCGGCTGTCACAGGTTGAAAAACTTTTTCCGGAAAAGTTGCTCGCGCCTTTTTGCTTTCCGTGTACCAAAGCGTGTCATTCGTCGGTAATACGTTTAAACGAGTTTCTTCCGGTTCACAAACATCAGAACAAGCTGTCCATTTAACATCAAGTAAAATTTTGGGGAAATTTTTATCATCTTCCGGTATTTTATCAATAACAAATAAATAATAAGCCGTATCACCATATCCGAATTGTGTAATAATATCATTGTATATAAATCGTTGTGGCGTTGTCTCATGGATTCTTTCTACACGTCTGTTTTCGGTAAATTGCCAGTTAAATTCAACCGGAACACCGGCATCTCCTGGATTATCCCAGAAGATATGCCAGCCGTTAAACATCTGAAACTTAACCAAAACCAAAATGTTGCGTTGAGCCGTTTTGTGGGCGAAGACGCTGATGTTGAGCTTGTCATTTTGCCATGTGCTTTGGTTGCAAACCGCAGAGCACGGCCAAATGAACATAAAACCGAGGCATAAAAGTGCTAATGTTTTTAAGAGTTTCATTAACGTTTCGTTCTCCTAACGGCAATAACCAGATTGTAGTAAGCACTACTGATGAGAAGTAAAGATTTTACCAGTGAAATAAAACCAAAAAACAAAGCCAGCGGCATAAACCAAAACGGAAAGATATTCATCAAAATCAGCGCGGTTGAAACATCCAAATTTTGTATTGTACCCCACAAACGAATTTTAAATTCCGAACGGTTGATTTTCCGATAATTTTGACCGGAAACGATGGCCAAGCCGAGAAGCACCGCCGCCGAGAAAGCCAACGTCAGTAATAAAAAAGCACCGGCGACCGCGTTGTCTTCCGGTACGGCCATTGTAAAGCCGAAAATAAACAAGCCGAGGGAAAGATAATCAGCGGTTATATCAAAAAAAGTACCAAATGCGGTAACTTCTTGTCGCCGTGCGCTGATACCATCCAACACATCGCACCACCGGTTAAGTATTAAGCAGATAAAAGCGCTGACATAATATTCCATAGCCAAAAAATTAACGCCTAAAACGGCAAAAAACAGCCCGCTCAAGGTAATGGCATTGGCTTTAACCGAGTGTTCAAAAAGCCAATCGGCAACTTTTTCTGATAGTGTGTAAAAATGGTTTCCCGTCGTGCTGACTGAAATATTTCTGAATTTTTTTAAGATATTTTTCCACTTCATTTTTCTTCTCCGAAAAGCGGTTGTTAAATATATTGTAATCACTGGATTTTTCAATCCTGTGATAAACTGAATTTAAGAACCCCCTGACCAATGCTAACCAGCGTATAACCGGCGCCGTCATTGCGAAATTCCAATAAAAGTTTATGGTCATCTTTAATGAGTTTGGCCGGAATAGAAAGTGTTTTATGTATCGGTTGCACGATATCATTTTCAAAGTTCCATGCGGCAATTTCTTGGCCGTTGGCATAAACTTTAAATTCACGTTGTTTATTAATCATAAATAAAATTTTAAACCAAAAATCAAACGTAATATGGTCGCCATCAAATTCAGGCAAGGTAAACGACATTGTGTCCAACCAAATACAATCCATGGCCACCTCGGCAAAAGAAGCGTACGGACGGATGTTTTCAGCCCCGCTAATGAGTTCGCCCCATGCCGGATAAGGATGATACAATGGTTCAAAAGTGTTTTCTATTGTGCTAAAGGAATCATATATTTTGGAAGTTTTCATCAACTCAATATCTAAATTGTTGTTTATCTCTTCTCGTATTGTCGGGTAAGGGGAAAATAAAGAGCGTCCAAGGCCAAACTTTCCGTCCGGAATTTCAATTCCGATAGCTTGTAAAATTGTCGGCGCCATATCAAATGAGGTCCATTTTCTGGTATTGGTTTTTGTTTTTTTCACAAGCGGATTAATAATAATGTTAACAATTTCTCTATTTTTGTGTTGAGGGTACAAATCGTTCTTTCCGGTTTTGACATGGTCACCCAAAATAACAATGGTTGTATTTTCATAAAAATCTTGTTGTTTAATCCATTCAATAAATTCTCCCATCATTTTATCGGCGCACGCGATAACATCACGGCTGTCGTTAAAACGTTTCAGGCATTGCTGATCAAGATAAATATCCGGTCCGTGTGTATCCAAAGTAAGAAATGAAAATAAAAAAGGTTGCCCTGAAGCGGCCAACTCTGTCAAACGCTGTTTAGCAAGGTCATATAAAACACTGTCGCGTAATCCCCATGAGGTTCCTTGAAATTGTTGCCAATCTACACCATATAATTTGTGAATTTCTGTTTTCCCGATAACATCTTCAAAACCATGTGTTTGTAAAAACATTCCTGTTCTGGCAAACTCAAGACTTGTTCCCTTTAAAAAATAGGTTCTATAACCATGTTGTTTCAATATCTCCGGATAACATAACAAACCTGGCATAAAATTATGATATGTTGTATAATTGGTTTCAGAAGCAAGCTTAAACGGTACGGAACAAAAATATGTCGTCATGCCGGCAATGCTATAATCCTGATTTTGCAGCTGGTGGTATCCGTCAAAAGAAATATTTTCAGCCGCAAGTTTGCTTAAATTCGGCAAAAGATTTTCGCCGGCAAGTTTTGGGTTGGCATAATCTTTTTCCATTGATTCCATATAAAGTACGATAAGGTTGCGTTTATTCTCGGGAAAAGAATAAGCAATATCTTGCGGAAAGACATATTCTTGCTCATATAAAGCGGTTGGCGTGTGACGATAAATCAAAAAAGGAACAAGCTGTATTTTATAGACGACATAAATAAGACACAATACGGAAGTAATGAGCAAATAACGATTTTTGTTCGTCAACACGGCCATGATGATACAGATGGCAAGAGCCGGCAACAGCGTCCATAACAGATAGCCATAAACAATATTTTGTCCGACATTGATGAGACCGTGTCCGACATTGATTAAAATTTGTTCAAAATATACATCACCCCATATCAGGTTTGTCCTGATCAGGGCAAACAATGCCGCTAAAGAAAAAAACAAAATAGTGATAGAAAGCACGTCTGCTAATTTTTGTTTCATTTTAATCCGAACCATTCAACAAACGATATAATTTTTGAATAATGGCGTCAAACATTTTATCTGTTAGAACACCGGTATTGATGTTGTAACGCGAGGTATGGTATGAGTCAAGCAACAAGATTCCGTGTCGGGGCAAACGGTGGACAACGCCGTGTGTAAATTTGTAATCGGTCTGCTTATACCCCAGTGTACGTAAAACTGCGTTGTGTGAAACCGTTCCCAAAGACACGATAATTTTAAGATTAGGCATGGCTGCGATTTCTTCGGCCAAAAACCTGCCGCAGGTTTTTGCTTCGTCTCCGGTAACTTTGTTTTGCGGCGGTACACAGCGTACGGCGTTCGTAACTCTAACGTCAAGCAATTCAAAGCCATCATCTTTTTGTTTGTCGTAAATGCCTTTGGCAAAACCGTATTTTTTAAGTGCCGGATACAAAACATCGCCGGCATAATCATTAGTAAAAGGTCGGTTGGTCTGATTGGCGCCGTTTAACCCCGGAGCCATGCCGACAATCAGGATTCGGGCATCTAAAGAGCCAAACGGCTCTACCGGCGCATTATGATAAGCCGGATATTTTTTTTGGTTTTCTTTTCTGAACTGCACCAAACGCGGGCAGAGCGAACAATCTTTTTTTGGCGTACAAAAAGACATTTAACACCTCGTATTATAAACTTTTACACCTTTAACATAAAAAAAATATTCATGCACCATTTAAAATAATTTTTTGCAGAATATATACACTTAAGAAGTGTTGTACCAAGCTTGTATGATGCTTTTTGGACTTTATGTTAACAAATATCAACAAAAAACTATTTATAAATAGGAGTTAAGATATGAAAAAAACATTATTGTTGGCAGGCGTTGCCAGTGTTTTGGCGTTTAATGCAAACGCTGCAAATTATAATTGGATGGAAGAATATCAGCCGTATATCGGGGCAGATTATGTATATTCCTACGCCAAATTCGGCGGCGAAGCGCGCCATATGAAAGATAGTTATAATTCAGGTGCGGTAAACCTAGGTGTCAGAATGTATGATTATTTGGGATTGGAAGCGTTTTATCAGCAATCTGGCGAACGTACGACTCATAAAGCCGACGGAAAATATAAATCCGAATTTTTAGCATACGGCCTTGATATGTATGGCTATATGCCTATTATGTGCAGTGATTTTAATTTGTTGGGTTCTCTTGGTTTAGCCAATTATCGGGTAAAATTTTCTTATCCTGATGTCAAATCCAAACATCAAAACCGCATCGGCTACCGTGCCGGCATAGGTGTTCAATGGAACTTTACCGAACATCTGGCGGCTCGTGTGATGGGGCGTTACACTTACCTTGGTATGGAACGCTTGGACAATTTAAAAGAAGTAACAGCCGGTTTAAGATATACTTTCTAAACGTTGGATTTGTAAAAAACAATGCTCTGATACTAAATCAGAGCATTGTTTTTTAGTTTTTATTTACAAGCCTGATATTTTTTGTTAAAGAACGAATATTATAACTATCAACACGAGGTGTCATGTTTGAAAAACTAAAAACGCAGATAAAATCAACATCTTTTGTTCAAAATTATGGCAAAATGCTACCGTATGTGCGTCCTTATTGGGGGCGGGCATTGTGTGCCGTGTTGATAACCATTCCCATCGGCGGCATGGATGCGGTTATTGCATGGTCGTTAAAACCATACATGGATGTGGTCATGGTAGAAAAAAACGCTTCATCTACATGGTTTATTCCGATTTTGATTATAGTGTTCAGTTGTTTGCAAAGTTCCTTGAGTTATATGGCAACTTATTTAAACACATGGGTCGGTCGCAAAATTGCCAATGATGTGAAAGTTGATTTGTTTGATAAACTGATGCATTATGATGCGGCTTTTTTTGATAAAAATACATCGGGCAATATTGTGTTCCGCTTTAACAATGACGTTGATTCAGCTTGTAACGGTTTGTTAAGCAATATGAAATTGTTTACCACAAGGTTGTTTTCATCTATCTCATTGATCGGCGTTTTGTTTTATAATTCGTGGCAGTTGGCTATCATCGCCGTCATCATTCTTTTGGGCGCATTATATCCGTTGACAACTGTTCGTCGCCGCATTAAATCGGTCATGGATAAAAGCGTGTTTTCTGGTGCGGCGGTTGTGACGCATTATAATGAAACTTTTAACGGCAACCGGATTATTTCTTCCTATAATTTATACGACCACCAAAATGCGCGTTTCAAAGATACACTCAATTCCGTTTTTAAGTTGGGAATGAAAATGGTGCAGCGCACCGGCATGATGTCGCCGCTGATGCATTTTATTGTTTCTTTGGGCATTGCCGCGGTCATCTGGACTGGCAGTCATCTGATTGTAACCCAACAAATAACCTCGGGCAATTTTGTATCATTCATCGCCGCATTGATAATGCTTTATAACCCGATAAAGAGCATCGGCAATAATTTTAACAACGTGCAGATGTCGTTTATGGCCATGGAAAGGGTTTTTTCATTAATGGATGGGCATCCGAAAGTCCAAGATCGCGAAAATGCCCATAATCTGAAAGAGATTCGTCAAAGCATAGAATATCAAAACGTGTGCTTTGAATATATTAAAGGCAAGCCGGTGTTAAAAAATATAAACCTGAAAATAAAAACCGGAGAAAAAATTGCCTTGGTCGGCAATTCCGGCGGTGGTAAAACAACGTTGGTCAACCTGTTGCCGCGTTTTTATGACGTGACCTCCGGCCAAATTTTAATAGATGGCACGGATATTCGCGATCTGACGGTACAATCCTTGCGTGATAAAATTTCGGTTGTATTTCAGGATAATTTTTTATTTACGGGAACTATCCGTGAAAATATTTTGTTGGGAAATGAAAATGCGACGTCCGAAGAAATAAGCAATGCCGTTAAATGTGCTTGTTTAGATGAATTTATTGACACGCTTGATAAAGGCCTTGATACCGAAATCGGTGAACGCGGTATTTTGCTTTCAGGCGGTCAAAAACAGCGGATTGCCATTGCGCGCGCTTTTCTCAAAAATGCACCGATTGTTATTTTGGATGAGGCTACCTCGGCATTGGACAATAAATCGGAAGCGATTGTCCAGCAAGCAATAGACAATCTGATGAAGGATCGTACAGTTTTTGTGATTGCGCATCGCCTTTCTACCGTTCGTCATGCCGACAAAATTGTTGTTGTAAATTATGGCAAAATTGTTGAAGAAGGCACTCATGAAGAACTCTTGAAAATTGAAAACGGTACATATGCCTCGCTTTATTATGCGCAACTTAAATAAATTTATTCCCTAAACCAAATGTTAACCTTAATAAACTTAAATGCATACTATAAAAATGATTCTTTTGCAAACAGGAGTATGGTAACAAAATGAACGGGTTATCAGACATATGGTCAAAGATAAAAGGTTCGTCCGGATTTTTATTTATCATTATTCTGACCTTTATATATTTCAGTTTTTACGCCGTTAAAGGCGAACGCGGATTTATGCGTTATGTTTATTTGACCGGAGAGGTGCAAAAGGCACGTGATGTAGCGCGCCGATATGCCGAGGAAAAAGCCGGTTGGGAAGAAAAAGTCCGTTTATTATCAGCAGAAAGTCTGGATTTGGATTTGCTGGAAGAGCGGGCACGAATTGTCTTAAATATGGTTGGCATGGATGAATTTGTTATTTTGGATGAAAATGAAACAAAAAAATAAAGGCTTTATTTTAGAATTTTTTTTTGTTATATTAAAGCGGATTTTGTTGGCAACAGAATGTAACTTATTGAAATGATTGAACTTTATGAAAAAAAGAATAAGAAATATTAAAATCAAAAAGCCGTCTATGGTACACTATGGAAGGCGATCTCCCTTGTTTTCCGATAAGGAGATTATTTTCCGTAGTGGCGGGCGAGCCAAGGTTTTCAATATTTCTTCTCGTGTACAAATGTTTTTGATGGTTTTGTTGATTATCATAGGCGGTTGGAGCGCCTATTCTTATTATTTATACAACAAATCAGATCAAATAATTTCATTTAAAAATCGTGAATTAGATGAAACCAGAGACGCATATGTGGATTTGATGACGGATTTTGTGGCAATTCATCGCAATATCAGTTCTATGTTCACTTTAATTGATGAAGAGCAACTGCAAGATGAACTCAATATCAGCCGCTACAAACAGCAGGCTCAAGTGGTAGAAGAAAAAATCCGCCGCATTGCCGATAAAAAAGACTGGGTCAAAACCGATGAGCTGGAAGAAAAAACCACACTGCGCGATGCGCTTTTGCAACGTGATCGGGCAGTTTCGGAACGTAATAAATTGCTGGATAAAATAGAAGTTTTGGAAGACAATATTCAGCGTTTGGAAATGGCAGAAATGGAAATATTAAACCGCGTCGGCCGTTTATCGGATAAAGAAATGTCCAAAATCAAAGAAGCTATTTCTGCTATCAATAAATCCATAAAAAAACAAAATAAATATTTTAATCCGTTGGCTAACAGCAAAAAAGACAGTGCCGGCGGTGCGTATGAACCGGATATTCCGGCTGTAAAAAATAACGAGCTTAATAAGAAAATGCAAGATGTCTTTGCGCAGGTAGATGATCTCGGATATTACCGTGAGGTCATGAAATCTGTTCCAATCGGGAAGCCGGTTTGGAGTTATTGGTTGAGTTCTTCATTTGGACATCGTTCTGATCCGTTTAATAAAAAGTCTGCGCGGCATAAAGGGGTTGATTTGGCAAGTAACAAAGGCAACAAAGTTAAAACCATGGCTCAAGGCAAGGTAACTCGTTCGGGATGGAATGGCGGTTACGGTAATATGATTGAGATTGACCATGGTAATGGTTTTAAAACCAGATACGCTCATTTAAACAAGTCATATGTTAAAAAAGGGGAATATGTTAAATTGGGCGATACAATCGGCGAAGTAGGTTCAACGGGTCGTTCAACGGGACCACACCTGCATTATGAGGTTATTTATAACGGCACCCAGGTTGATCCCATGGCCTTTATCAAAGCACAACTGTGAGGAATAAAAAATGAAAAATCTACGTAAAATATTATACCTTAAAATTGCAAAATTTCGCAAGAATGTCAGTAATGTTCCGGTTCCGAGCATCATCAGTTTCGGTACAAAAATCAAAGGTAATATCTTGGATGGCGAGGTTATCCATATTGATGGACGTTTGGAAGGAAATGTCTGTTGCGAAGAATTGGTTATTGGTACCAAAGGTCAGGTTATCGGACAAGTAAGAGCAAAAAATTTAAGTCTGTACGGAATTTTGCAAGGAACAGCCGAGGCCGATAGTTTGTTTATCGCCGGTTCTGCTCGTTTAATAGGCGACGCTTTGCACAATTCCATTGCTATTGAACCGGGCGCCTATATTGAAGGTCGTTGCATCCGTTTGCAAAAGAAAACGACATCAGTGGAAAAAATTGATAAAGAACCTTCTGTCAAGAAAACACCGATGGTTGAAAAAGCACATATGCCGGCCAATAACCCGAATTTGTTCAAAACGGCATCCGGTGGCAATAAATAAATGTCTACGGTCAAAAAGATAAAAAAAACAGATTTTATAAGTACCGGTTTGGTGGCGCAAAACCGCCGCGCTCATTTTGATTATCTAATTGAAGAAGTATTTATTGCCGGCCTTCAGTTAACGGGAACGGAGGTCAAATCTTTACGTTTGGGGCATGCCAACATCAATGAGGCTTATGGCATAGAAAAAGACGGTGAAGTTTATATGTCTAATATGTTCATTGCCGAATATGCCAATAAAGGCTACGAAAGCCACGCTGAAAAAAGACTTCGTAAACTTTTACTGAAGAAAAAAGAAATAATCAAAATAATCAACGCCTTGTCACGAAAAGGTTCTACGTTAATTGCTATAAAATTATTTTTCAATAATTACGGTCGTGCCAAATTAGAAATCGGTCTGGGTCGTGGCAAAAAGGTCTATGACAAGCGAGAAGCTGTAAAAGAACGTGATTGGAAACGAGAAAAAGCCAGATTTGTTAACAACTTTAAATAGTGTATTACAAAAAATACAAACCAAAAGTATAAAAATACTTGATATTTTTCTAAAAACGTATAAACATAAAGTGTATGACGCATGAACAATCTTTTATAAGGTACAACTATGCGCAACTTTTGTTTAAATGAATATGTTGGTGAACAAATCAAAAAACGGCGTGAAGAGCTGGGACTTTCCCTATCGGAAGCGGCTCAAATTTTACAAATAAAAACCGGTGAACTTGCGGCTTTTGAATATGGCGCGCGTGAGATATATCCGGATATGATTTTTAAATTATGCAGAGTTTTTCGTACAAACGCGGGTTATTTTTTTGACGGTATTGATGATATGGATTAAATGCCGAAAATATGAATACCATCTACGGCAGCCACGTTATATAAAAGACACAAGTAGAACCTTCATAACAATTCCGACATGCGGTGTCAATTTCATCTAAAGTGATGTTTTTCAAACAAGTGCGATTGCCGGTACAATACCGATCGCCATAAATGGTTGATTCAAGGGATTCGGCGTTGCCATCTTCATCTTCCGGCAAAAATTGCGATGTTTGAACATAGTTCAGTTCATGCCGATTTTCTTTTGTGATATAAAATAGGGTGCGACAAATTTCCAAATCTTGATTATTGTTTGAAAAACTGTAGCCGATTCCGTAAAAATTAGGATATGAATATAGCCATATGTTATGGTTGAATATATCTCTCATGTAAATTTTATCATAAAGTGAAATGCCGTCAGGAATAAGACCGAGTTTATCAAAAATTTCAGCATAAGATATCCATGAGGAGGCGTTATTGCTTCTAGGTAAAGTACGAGTTGTTTGTAAAGCGTTGTTAATAAGCATATTCATGGATTCTGAAAATTTGTTGAGCTTATATTTAAGCATGGCCTTGGAATAACCGCTGATAGCGCCAACACTTAAAACCCCGATAATGGCTAAAACCCCCAACATTTCAACCATGGAACGACCGCATAACGGCACATCTGCTTGCCTTCTTTCATTATGTGTATGAAAGGAAAAGCTAAAAAATTTGAACAAATTCATTAAAAGAACTCCTAAAAACTGCAAAAAATACTTATTTGCTCGTCATTCTAAACCGTTTTTTTTTTT
>CALXZI010000008.1 GCA_944393205.1 uncultured Alphaproteobacteria bacterium
ATATTATGAACAAGAAACGCAAAAGATGATAGAGAAGTTTCATAAAGAATACTTAAATAAAGACCTTGGTCGTTAAACTGCGGGGAGTATGCGACATGGATGAAAAAGAAGCTCAAAGAGAGGCGGAAGCATTTAAGGATGATTGGGAGATAGACCGATTGGAAGGAACGGCATATCATAAGCCGACGGGTTTCAAATTAAGTTTGGGAGCGGTATGGCGAAATGAGAAAGGCGAGCGTCAATTTGAAGTGCTGCATTGGTATGAGAAGAATATTCCCAGCGCCAAACAGGATATGAAAGAAGTAAACAGATTATTGAAAGAGTTCGGTATATTGTATGAAGCCGGATATATGCCGCCGTTAACCAAAGAGGAAAGAGAAGAAGAATATCGCAAAATTGACGAGGCGGAAGAAAAGGTACGCAAAGAGTTTCAAGCGCGTGTAGCGGCGGAAGAAGAATGGCGTCGCACGCATCCGGAAGAATATATAGAACAATCCGAGAATAACATCCGTAAATATTATGCCAAAGCACAAGCGGCAAATGAGAAGTGGTATAAAGACCGCGACATGGAGTTTCCCGAGGAGAGAAAGAAATATTATGAACAAGAAACGCAAAAGATGATAGAGAAGTTTCATAAAGAATACTTAAATAAAGACCTTGGTCGTTAAATTCAGTCTACTATATTTTGAGCACATCAAAAAAATCGCATTTTACCGGTGTGATTCCTTATGCCGGAATATGCTATTTAAACAAAAGAGCTGAAATTTCAGCTCTTTTAGCGGAACACATATTTTCGTATGTGACTGTTATAAGGGAATAGAAATGAGTACCCTCAAGCCTCCCATGCTGCTATCTCCCAACTCAATCGTTCCGCCGTGCGAGGTAATAACGTCTTTGGCAATGGATAGGCCCAAACCAACACCTCCCGTTTCTTTATTGCGAGAACCTTCAATTCGGTAAAACGCTTTAAACACATCTTCACGTTTATCCGGTGGAATCCCCGGACCATCATCTTCAATCGTAATTTCCATTTTTTTGCTATTGCTTTCCAAACTGACCGCTACGGTTTTACCGTAATAAAAAGCATTAGCAATAATGTTGGTGATGGCGCGTTTTAAAGCTTGTTCGCGTCCTTGAATGGCGCTGACTTGATCGTTGGTAGAATACCGTATCATAGTTTTGGAATTGCGGAATTTGTTTAAAATACTTAAAATCATTTCATTCATATCCACAAAAGTGCTGGGTTCACCCCCTTCGCCGCTGACAAAAGCAAGATAACCGTCCAGCATTTTTTCCATTTCCGTGATGTCTTCAATAAATTCTTTATTATCTTCATTTTTCGGTAGCATTGCAAGTTGCAGTTTCATCCGTGTTAAAGGTGTGCGCAAATCATGCGAAACGCCGGCCAACATTTGGGTGCGTTCGGAAATTTGCCGATTGATGCGTTCCTTCATTTTGTTAAAAGCAATACCGGCCTTGCGTACTTCCGACGATCCATAAGGCTTAAACGACGTATCTATACCTTTACCAAAATCTTCTGCGGCCTCAGCCAGTTGTTTAATAGAGCGTGCCTGTACCCGTAGAAACAAGGTTGAAACAATGAACAACAATAAAGAGGTTCCGATCATCCACGCAATAAAACCAAACACCGAGCTGCTGAAAATATTTTTGGTGGAAGCGGTAAAGCGAAACAAACCGTTTTTAGTGTCAATCAATGTAATCAAAATGGAACGACCATCGGTCAGATAAGTAGATGTAACTGCATCCGGAAAATCATGCTGCAGGGAGCTTTCAAAAAAACCTGTGACCAGCTTGTTGTTTCTGGATGTTCTATTCATTTCCGAATGTTTAATATCATTGTCAAAATATTCAACTTTTAACTGATAATTTTGTTCTGCCAGTTTTTGAATCTCTGAAAATTTATCGGGATTTTTTTCTGTCAGCTGCACAACAAAAGCCATATTGGCACTTAAATTATCGGATAATCTGCGCCCGACCTTTCCCCAACTGCCGTTAAAATAGGCAATGATAGAAACAACTTGAACCACAATCAAGGGAATAAAAATTAATAACATTGTCCTGAAAAAAAGTGTTTTCGGCAGTAGTTTTAATTTCAGGTATCTCATGATATTTTCTACTTTTTCCGGATAGTTAATATGCATTAATTTTCTCCTTAATTTTATTCAGCCAAAAGCATATATCCCTTGCCGCGGATTGTTTGCAAATAGCGTGGGTTTTTAGAATCTTTTTCAATTTTTTTACGTAGTCGCGTGATTTGAACATCTATGGAACGCGGGCTCTGATTGGCGCCCAGTGCTTCGGCTAGTTTTTCACGGGTAAATATCTGCCCTGGGTTTTGTCCCAAAATGTTCAACAAAGCCTGTTCCACCGGTGTGATATGAATGGTTTCGCCATGCTTTGAAAGCAGTTCTTTTTTAATAATATCATAAAAACAAAGGCCGAGATTTAATGGTGCGGAAATATCCGTTTGTTTCTCCGGCGTGCGTTTTAAAATATTGCGGATGCGTAAAATAAGTTCTTTAGGCTCAAAGGGTTTGGGCAGATAATCATCAGCGCCATTTTCCAATCCGCTGATTCGGTCGGCGGTTTCACCCATGGCCGTTAACATAATGACCGGAACATCGTTCTCCAACCGAAGTTTTTTTAAAAAATCAATCCCGCTTTCACCCGGCATCATCACATCCACAATCAGCAAATTGAATTTATACTGCGCCATTTGCTGTCTGGCTTCTGCCGCGTCCTTTGCCGTTGATACGGCAAAAGACTGTTCACGCAAAAAACGTTGCAACAAATGACGCAGTCGCGTATCGTCATCAACAACAAGTATATGAGCGGTATTTTTATCCATAATTTATTCTATTTTTTTGTTTTTTTAACCGTTGCTTTTTTAGTGCTGCTTTTAACCGTCGTTTTTTTCTTTACGGTTGCTTTTTTAGCCGCTTTTGCGGATTTTGCCGAAGTCTTGACGGTCTCTTTTTTAACCACGATTTTAGCCTCTACCGTTTTGGCGTTTTCAATGGAACGGATATAATTAAGGCTCTTTTGAAAATATTGATAACCGGTGATAAAGGTCAAAGCAGCTGCAATCCAGAGCAAAAATTCACCAATATAAGGCCAAATCCAAAGTCCGTGAAACAGCATCATGGAAAGTGCAGTCATCTGAAAACCGGTTTTCCATTTTGCCAAACGCGTGACCGGCAGGCCGACGTTAACTTCGCGCAAAAACTCTCTCAAACCCGAAACCAAAATTTCACGGCATAAAATGATAAAAGCGGGAATATAGCTCAAGTCGCTCCACACCATGCCGGGCTTTGCCAAAATAACCACCAGCGCCGAAGCTACCAGAAGTTTGTCGGCAATCGGGTCAAGCAGACGTCCGAAAGCGGAAGTCTCATTGCGGCAGCGTGCCAGATAACCGTCAAAATAATCGGTTATCGCCGCGGCAACAAACAACACGGCAACAAACATCGTCCAAATAAAAGAATGAATATATAAAGATAAGAAAATAACCGGAATCACGACAATTCTGGATATTGTCAGAAGATTAGGCAAGTTATACACGTTCAAGTCCCTTTCTAAAAAAAGATAAATAATTACATTAAAACAACCGTATCATAAAACAAAAAAATTATTTGTGGAAGAAATTATATATTTTTTCAGCCGTTTTTTTACTAATTCCGGAAACTTTCATCAACTCGGTGACATTTGCTTGTGCAATTTCTTCGGCTGAACCGAAATGATTTAACAAATCGCGTTTTCTTGTAGCACCGATTCCCTCAATCTCATCCACACGTGATTTATAAATAGATTTTGCCCGTTTTTTACGATGCGTGCCGATAGCAAAACGGTGCGCCTCATCGCGAATATTCTGCAAATAAAACGCCACCGGCGAGCGATAAGGCAGTGAAAAACTTTCTTTGCCTAAAATATGGTAAAATTCTTTGCCGGCATTTCTGTCCGGTCCTTTGGAAATGGCGATAATGGCAATCCCGTTCAAGTCATAATCTTTAAGAGCTTCATGCACGGCGTGCAATTGCCCCAAGCCGCCGTCCAACAAAATAACATCAGGTTTGTTTTCAGTTGTCATTTTTTCAAAACGTCTGGTTAAAACCTCTTTCATCATGGCGAAATCGTCATTGGTGATGGCCGGATTTTTAATGTTGAAAGTGCGGTAGGCTTTTTTATCAAACCCGTCGGGCGTGGCGACAATCATGGCGCCCACCGCATAACTTCCCTGAATGTGCGAATTGTCATACACCTCAATTCGTTGCGGCATTTTTTCAAGTCCGAAATATTGCTGCATTTCTTGCAAATTGCTCTTAATTGAGGATTCTTCGGCAATTTTACGCTCCAAGGCGGCCAAAGCGTTAGTTCTTGCATTTTCAATCAATTTTGCTTTTGTTCCGCGGGAATAATTGTAAATTTTAACCCCGAGCGCCTCTTCCAAAAAAGTTTTATTTTCCAAATCTTCGGAAACATAAATTTCTTTAGGCGGAATGTGCGTGGCATAAAAATCACTGATAAATGCCTCCAAAATTTCCGTCTCTGTGGCGTCTTCCGCTTGTTTGGGAAAATACGGAACGTTGCCGCAATTTTGCCCGCCGCGGATAATAAATAACTGGATGCAAACCATATCCCCTTTGCGGGCGATGGCGATAATGTCAACTGATTTTAAGCCGGAATATTCCACCACGTTGCCGCTCTGAATGGATGTCAGCGCTCTGATGCGGTCGCGCAGCATGGCGGCAGTTTCAAAATCCGTGCGTTCACTGGCTTCTTGCATTTTTTGCGAAAGTTCTTCTTGAATTTTGGTGTTTTTTCCTTCCAAAAAATCAATCACCTCATCAACCAGTTTATGATAATCTTCTTTGCTGATTTTCTGCACGCACGGCGCCGAACAACGTTTAATTTGGTATAAAAGGCAGGGGCGAGTCCGGTTTTTAAAATCACTGTCGCGGCAGGAGCGCAGTAAAAACGCTTTTTGGATGATATCCATCACATTGTTAACCGCAGTTGCACTGACAAACGGACCGAAATAGCGGAATTTGCCGTTGCGTTTGCCGCGTTGTTTGCGCAAAGCCGGATAATCCTCCGCCGGATTAATCATCAAATGCGGAAAAGTTTTGTCGTCCTTTAAAAGGATGTTAAATCTTGGTGAAAAACGCTTGATAAGCTCGTTTTCCATCAGCAATGCTTTGGCCTCGTTTTCAACGATGATAAATTCCATTCGCGCCACTTCGGCGACCATGCGTTTTAAGCGTGTCGGTAGCTTGTCAAACTTGGTGTAGGCAACGATTCTTTTTTTGATATTCTTGGCTTTGCCAACGTACAAAACCTCGCCCGCCGCGCTTATCATACGATAAACCCCCGGTTTTTCCGGTGCGATTTTGACATTGTTTTTTAGGACTTCCAATCCGTGTTTGATATCAGCCATTTTATCCTCTTTTCAGCTAATATATAACTGATTTTTTTAAAAGGAAGCAAGACTTTTTATTTTAAGCCCCGTGCTGGAAAACGTTAAAAATTTAATCCCATGAAATATATAACCAGATAATTTTATTTTCATCGGCCGTGTAACATAATTCTCTGATATCGTTTAATGATAAATCTTTCAAACATTTGTTGTTTTTATTGCAATAAGCATCGCCTAATATGGTTCCGAAATGATCGTGCGCCGCCGAGTCATAACGTTTGATAAACTTTAAGTTTGCCCGATTTTCTTTGGCTGTTTGCACAAAATTCTGACATACCTGTGAGTTAAAATCAGAATCGGCAAATATAATCCGCATGCCGTATTTATAAGAGCTGTCGGAAGTCGGGGTGGTATAAACAGCAATTTCGTTGCCGAAAATATCGTATAATCTATTATTTTTATAGCTAATACCGTCCGGTATCAATCCAAGCTTATGCAAAAGTTCTGCATGATGAACATAACTGGATGTTTTGTCGCCGAAAGAGCTTAAATTTTGCAGAGCATTATTTAACAACAAATTAAATGATTCGGCATGCTTGTTGAGCTTGTACTTCATCATCGCCTTGGAGTAACCGGAAATCGCCCCGACCGAAAGCACGCCGATTATAGCCAGCACCCCCAACATTTCCACCATGGAACGCCCGCATAATGGCACATCTGCTTGCTTTCTTTCATTGTATGCCAAAGAGGAAAACTTAAAAAAATCAAACAAATTCATCAAAAGAACTCCTAAAAACTGCAAAAAACAACTGTTTTCCCGATATTCTAAACCGTTTTTTTTTTTTTTCAATTTTAAAGAGTCTCGTGGGGATAAGTTACAACCTTTGAGGTTGTCGTGCTTAAGAGGCGGCAGAATACGGTAAATGTAAAATGTGCTTTAGGCTATACGAAGCTATGATTGATAACAGTACATTTTTCCTTTATTTACAAGCTGCGTTTTTATTGTTACATTGCAAATAAAAGGGAGAACATTATGCGTCCAGAAATCCTAAATCCGCTCTTTGGCTTGATTGAAAATTTACAAGGCATTGGCAGTCGTTATAACAAGTTGGTATGCAACTTGGTTAACGGCAGAAAAATTGTGGATTTGCTCTGGCATTTACCGATAAATTTGATTGATCGTACCTATGGCACGCCTTTAAACCGAGCTGTCGTCGGCCGCATCTGGACCGGAAAAATCAAAACCATGGAACACCTTGCGCCTTCCACCAAAAAACAGCCGTACCGAATTGCCGCCGTGGATGAAAGCGGGACGGATATTACCTTAAATTTTTTCAAATACTATAAAGATTCTCTGGCCAGAAACCTTCCGGTTGGCACCTATAAAGCCATAAGCGGCAAGTTGGAAATTTTCAACGGCCGTTTACAGATGAACCACCCTGACTATATTGTTGCGCCGGAAATGCTGGATGCGTTAAAGAGCGTTGAGCCGGTTTATCCGCTTTGTGCCGGTGTTTCCAATAAATTAATGCTCAAACTGCAAAAACAGGCGCTAGCGCGTGTGCCTGACTTGCCCGAATGGCAGGACGAACGTTTTTTAAACCGCGAAGGTTTTCCGTCATTTAAAGTCGCATTATTGAGCGTTCATCATCCGTTAAAACCGGCGGATTTAGAAAACAATTCGCCCGCCCGACGCCGTTTGGCTTATGACGAGCTTTTAGCCAATCAGCTGACTTTGGCTTTGGCGCGTGAGCGTGTCAAAAAACAAGCCGGACGCATTCTTGACGGTGACGGACATTTATGCCATCGTTTGCTTGAAAATTTAGATTTTGAATTGACCGATGCGCAAAAACGGGTTTTGACCGAAATCAAAACCGATATGACCGCGCCTTACAAAATGCTGCGCCTGTTGCAGGGTGATGTCGGCAGCGGCAAAACGGTGGTCGCTTTTTTAGCGATGTTAAACGCGGTAGAATGCGGCGCGCAGGCGGCCATCATGGCCCCGACCGAAATTTTGGCAAAGCAACATCTGGAAACCATGTCGGCATGGGCGCAGATTGTCGGTATTCGCGCCGAATTGTTGACCGGTAAAATCAAAGGCAAAAAACGTGATGAAATTTTGGCAGATTTACAAGCCGGAAAAATTAATGTTCTCATCGGCACGCACGCTTTGTTTACCGAAGATGTGGCGTTTAAGGACTTGGCTTTTGTGGTGGTGGACGAGCAACATCGTTTCGGCGTCAATCAACGTTTGGAGCTTTCCGAAAAAGGCAACAAGGCAGATGTCTTGGTCATGACCGCCACGCCGATTCCCCGCACTTTGGTGTTAACGCAATACGGTGATATGGAATATTCCAAAATTGATGAAGTCCCTAAAGGTCGCAAACCGGTTGATACGCGTGTGCTGCCATTGAGCAAAATTGAAAGCGTTGTTGCCGGCTTAAAACGCAAACTTGCCACCGGTTGCCGCGCTTATTGGGTTTGTCCTTTGGTGGAAGAATCCGAAAAGACCGATTTGGCCGCCGCCGAAGAACGCTTTGCCTCGCTGCAAAAAATCTTTGGCGATAAAGTCGGCTTGGTGCACGGCAAGATGAAAGAAAAACAAAAAGACGCCGTGATGGAACAATTCCGCACCGGAGCGCTGTCGCTTTTGGTGGCAACCACCGTAATTGAAGTCGGCGTCAACGTGCCGGAAGCAACAGTCATGATTATAGAACAAGCCGAACGTTTCGGACTGGCACAGCTTCACCAATTGCGTGGCCGCATCAAACGTGGCTTTGAAGCCTCAACCTGTATTTTGATGTATGGTTTTCCTTTAAGCCAAACTTCGCGGGAACGCTTAAATATCATGAAAAACAGCGAAGACGGGTTTTTAATTGCCGAAAAAGATTTGGAATTGCGCGGAGGCGGCGAGGTTTTAGGCACCCGCCAATCCGGTTTCGGCGAATTTAAATTAGCGGATTTGACCGTGCATAAAGATTTACTTTATACAGCGCGCAAAGATGCGGAATTTGTTTTGCAAACCGATAAAAACTTCACCTCACCCCGCGGACAGGCGTTAAGAATTTTATTATATTTGTTTGAACAAGACCGCTCCTTAAAAAACTACCTTTCCGGTTGAGTGCATAATAATCCATACGCGCATAAATTCCACCAAGACCATCATAATATGATAGATTTGCTCGGTCTGCTTATTAAGCAGATATTTCATCATCGCTTTAGATTATTCCAAGATAGCCCCAACCGATAATACGCCGGTTATTGCGAGAACATCTAACATTTCCACCATAAACCGACCGCCTTAAAGAGCCTCGTGGGATAAGTTTCTACTTACTGACATACTTGCGAATAAAACGCTGGTTTTTACCCAACCGCGACATAATTTCATAAGAAATTGTTCCCGCATCACGTCCCATATCATCTAGTGTATAAAAATCTGCTGCCAAATAAGCCGTATCGCCGACATGTAAATTATTGATTCCCGTCACATCACAAATAACATTATCCATTGAAATCCGCCCGATAATTCTGGCTTCATAAAGTTTTTCTTCTTTTTTGAAAAACACTTTTCCGACATTAGAAAGAGAACGCGGCAAACCATCGCCGTAACCAATGGAAACAATGGCGATTTTGCGATTAGTGTTGGCACGATAAGTCGCAGAATAGCCCACAAACTGCCCTTTGGCTAAATCTTCAATTTGTAAAACCGGAGCGCTTACCGTTACCACGTTTTTCATTTGGTTTTCACGATACGGCGCTGTATTAATGCCATACATAGCCGCGCCCAAGCGCACCATATCCCAATGAAAATCATGCCCCAAAAACACGCCGTCGGAAGCCGCCAATGAAGCCGGAAGTTTTGGAAAATACAAATCTTTCAGCCGCTTAAAATTTTCAAGTTGATAAGCATTCATAAAATGCTCTTTTTCATCACCGCAAGCCAAATGCGACATTACCAGCGAAAACTCACTTTTATCTGTTTCACTTAAAACTGCCAATTCTTTTTCACGAAACCCTAAACGATTTAGGCCGGTTTCAATATGAATGACCGGCTTACGTCCGACCAAACGGTTTTGTCGCCAAAATGCAAGCATTTCCGGACAACTGATAACCGGTACAAGTTGTGGAAATTGTTTAAAAATTTCAAGATTATCTTGTCCAAGTCCTTGTAGCACATAAATAATTGCTTTATCCATCAAAGGTGCAATTTGAGCTCCTTCAACCGCATGCGCCACAAAAAAGTGGCGGCAGCCGGCTACGTTGTATAACAAGGGTGCGACTTGACTTGCACCCAAACCGTAAGCATCATCTTTAACAACCGCCGCCGCTATTGCCGGCTCGGCAATTTTTTGTAAAGTTAAAAAATTTTCCAATAAATTACCTAAATCAATTTCTAAACAAGGTTGTGTTCGCATGGTCAAATTTTTCCCCTTTATGAAAAAATAAGCGGTAAAGCCAGCAATAAGGCGCTTATCCCGAAAACAAGCTGATTACGCCAGCTTTGCTCTTTGTATTTAATGGCAGACACCACCATCACCACCGGTGCGGACAGACGCATAAAAACCGCAACAAACGAAACCGGTAATATATTGATGGAAGAATAAATAATCAAAAATTCCGAAACAACGTAAAAACTTCCGGCTCCGGCCAAATCCAGTCGGCTGAAGATTTTGTAAAAATCTTGTTTGGATATACCGTGCAACAAAGCGGCAACAAACATGACTACGGAAGAAAACAACAAATGTGCATACCAGCCGATTTGAGGGATGGCCAAATGATCGGTTATGCAAAAAGAGGCCAATAACAACACAATGGCAGCAAAAGCGATTTTACCTTTATGTGACAAGCGCCGAGCATCGCCTTTAAGTACAAATAAAATGCCCAAAATCCCGAAAGCGGATATACACATAAGTTGAAACAATTTAAGCCCTTCGTTGAAAACCACATTGATGGTTAAAGAGCCTAATGCCATGGCGATAAATCCGTAAAACACTGATGAAGAAGTGCTTTCCTTATTAACAACTTGCTGCAGTTTTATCAGCCACCATAAAAAAACACCTTTAACAACACTTAACAAAACATATGGCGAAAGCAAGTTTTCCGTTGTCAACAAACGCCCGAATATCGGGAAAGAAACCGCAAGTCCTGCTACCAGCCATGTACTGGTAAAAGCTGCCGACATCTCTGCCGGAAAATCGCATGCCGCGGGCTTGTATGAAAACGGCCGGATAATCATACAAAGCATGATTAACAAACCAATAGAGAGTTGAAAAAGCGTCATTTATAAAAGTCCTAAAAATTACTTTTTAAGTTATAAAAAAACAATTTTTTTTGCAATGGAATTTGTTATTTCATTCAACATCAAACTTTGTGCTTTAACATATTCGGCATAAGTTTTCCCGCAAGGCTTTTCTGCACTGATGTTTTGTTCATACAAAATCTTTCCGCTGTTGTTTAGAAGTTGCCAACTCCCGCTGATATAGGCGCTTTGTTTGAGCCATCCGCTGAATTTTTCAATATTGATTTTAACCACATATTGCGGACGTCCGCCGTAAACCAGCGGTTTAACCACGGCGTTCGGTAGAGCTTTTTGCAAACCATTGATGACAAAAGTTTGCAACATGGTGTTTAAATCGCTTGCCCAACGGTCAAATTCGGCGATTTTAAGTTCCGGATTGTCCGGACTTTGTAAAACGATTTGCGGGCGGTCAAGATACGCCGGAACACTAATGTCTTGCACCGCGATATTAATTTTTTTGGCCGAAATTGTTTGCTTTGCTTGCGGATTTTCCAAAAGATAAAACCGGCTGTCAGGCGTTGAAAAAAAACAAGCGGATAAAAACAAACACATTAAAAGAAAATATTTTTTCATTATTTTAATCCTCCTTTTTGCCCTTCAAAAGTGCGTCCGGATGTCGTTCCAGATAATCTGTCAGATTTTTAAACGATTTTGCCGCTGCGCCGACATCTTTTAATGTACGGTTTAGCTGGTTTAAGGTTTGGTTGGTTTGCGGCACCGAATGGTCCGCATAATCATTAAGTTTTTGCCCCAAATCCGCAAATTGCGGCAAAATTTTCGGCATATAGATTTCAAACTCGGATAAAATGTTGTCCAGTCTGCCGATAATTTGTTTTAACGGCAAATCCTGAAAATCTTTTGACAACCCGCCCAAAGTAGAAAGCGTTGTCGGAATTTCAAAAACTTTGGCATCGTTAAGATGATGTTTAAGTTCAATCGGCGTATCCGGAAGCATTTGCAGCTCTATCATCAACTGTCCGGTCAACATATTTTGATTGGTTAATCTCGCGCGCAAACCTTTTTTGATTAAAGCGTATAAAAGCTCGCGCCTTGTAGCTTGCTTAAAAGTCATGCTGTTGATGTTGTTGTCTTCGGCAAATTTGGCATAAACCGGAATACTGAACTCCATAGTTTGCGGGTTGGTCATAATTTCTATTTTAACCACCCGTCCTACTTGCACGCCCTCGTACACCACTGGCGAGCCGACGCTCAAGCCTTTAATGGATTCGGAAAAATACATCACGGCCAAATTGCGGTTATCGGGCATCAATTTATCAGCCACGGTTTTTAACAAGATGGCAGCCAATACGATAAACCCCAATATTATAAACATGGCAATACGTTTTTTATTTGGTTCTTTTTTCATCTGCTTTTCCTCGGGTTAAAAAGTTATAAACAGTTTCATTAGGCGGGTTTTTCAACAGCTCTTTTGGGTTGCCTTGGGCGGTAATCGTTTTGCTTTCGGCGTCAAGAAAGACGGAGTTTGTGCCAATGGAAAAAATAGATTCCAATTCATGCGTGACCACCACCAGTGTTGTGCCCAAGTTTTGATTAATATCTTTCATCAAGCTGTCCAGCCGTGCCGAACTGACCGGATCCAGTCCGGCGGAAGGCTCATCAAAATAAACGATTTCCGGATCAAGCGCTAAAGCTCGGGCAAGTCCGGCGCGCTTTTTCATACCGCCGCTGATTTCTGCTGGATAATAATCGCCAAAACCGCCCAAACCGACAAGCGATAACTTAAGATTGACCAATTCATCAATAACATCAGCTGGATAATCGCTGTATTTTTGCAAGGGCAGGGCAATGTTTTCCGCCAGCGTCATGGAAGAAAACAATCCGCCGCTTTGGTATAAAATGCCGACCTTTTTCATAATTTCTAATTTTTGGACATTGTCGGCTTTAGGATAATCCACGCCGTTGATATAAAACGTTCCGCCGACCGGCGGCATCAATCCGGTCAAAACCCGCAACAAACTGCTTTTTCCCGAACCGGAACCGCCCATAATGATAAAAATGTCATTTTCTTTGACGCTAAAATCGGCGCTTTTGATAATCACTTTTTCGCCATACGCCACTTTTAAGTTTTGACAGATGATTTTATCTTTGCTCATAGCCCCAGCCTTTCAAAAATCACCGTAATGATGCCGGTAGCCACAATCATCCACACAATGGATGAAACCACGGCTTTGGTGGTGGCAACACCGACGCCGTCGGCATTGCGCCCGCTGTTAACGCCGTAATAACAACCGCATAAAGCAATAATGAATCCAAACACAAAACCATGAAAAACGCCGACCCAAAAATTGGTCATGCTCCAAGCGTCCCAAGCATATTTCCAATATTCACCGGCAGGAATATCCAAAAGCACGATACCGACAAACCCACCGCCCAAAATGCCGGCAAAATCAGCCAATATGGTTAAAAACGGCATGGCTAACACCAAAGCCGAAAGGCGTGGTAAAATCAAAAAATCAGTTGTCGGAATACCCATGGTTTTAAGCGCGTCAATTTCTTCATTAACCTGCATGGTCCCGAGTGTCGCGGCAAAAGAAGCGCCGGTGCGTCCGGCCATGATAACTCCGACCATAATAGCGCCCATAATGCGGGTCATGCCGATGGTAACAAGGCTTGCCACATATATCTGTGCGCCGAAAGTTTTGAGTTGTATGGCGCCGACAAAAGCCAATATCAAGCCGACCATAAAACTGATGAGAGAAACGATGCCGACAGCTTTAGGACCGCAATCTTCCAACGCAAACAAGAAATCAACCTTGCGCATGACGGCACCGCCCTTAAAAAAACGCAACAAAGACCCAAAACTTTCCGAAACGAAACTTAAGCCCTTAATAATTGTCTGATAAATTTCCCATCCATTGCCGCCGAGCCGTTCTAAAAAACCGCTTTTTTCGGGACGGATGACATCGGTATGCGGTTTGACAGCCAAGGCAAGATTGAGCATCCGGTTCAAGCCGTCGGGCAGGGATTTTGTTTTTAAGCTTATGCGGCGTTTTTGGGCAATTCTGCTCAACTCAAACAAAATCAGCAGTAAAGAAGAATCCCATTTTTTAATATTTTGTCCGTCAACAACGATGTTTTTAACACGTTTTTCATTGGCGGCTTCATATACGTCCGGATTTGCGGAAAAATGCAAAAAATCGCCATTTAAGGCAATTTCCAAAATATCTTGATTGATATTAAACATCAAATTTTGCATTTATGATTTCTCCGCATCACTTTAGCTTATCATAATAAAAATAATATCGTTGTCAAAGAAAAACAAGCGGGGCGGGAAAATCGGTATGTTAAAATAAAAAACACCTGCGAGTTTTTATCGGAAGTGTTTGTTAAAATGGTGGAGATGAGAGGTCATTCCGAGTCAAAAAATCTCCGGTGGAGATTTTTTGCCGGAAGGCATCAGATAGCATTAAGGAGCCGCCCGCCGACAGGCGGCAGAGGCGAGTGTTACGCTAACTTGACCGAAGCGCAGTTGGCATTGCTCTTTGCCAAAGAGCAATGCCTTACGAAGCAAGACCGAACCCCGTAGGGTTTGATTCCCCTCTTTTAAGACAGAACAACAAAAAAGCACTGAACTTATTAAAAAGTACAGTGCTTAAAAATTGGTGGAGCTGAGGGGGATCGAACCCCTGACCTACAGATTGCGAACCTGTCGCTCTCCCAACTGAGCTACAACCCCATAATAACTTTTCTTAAAGTCTGGGCGCCAGATACCCTGTCGCCTTGTGAACCTAAAATTCATCAAACAACGCTCTTATAAAACAATAATTTGAAAAAAACAAGCTAAAAATGCGGAAGATGCATAAAATTCAAAAAACATTTATTGACGTATAATAACATTTTTAATACATATACTAATATAAATTACTTTTTTCAACGGACATGAAATGAAAAATTTTGCTTTTTATTTTTTAGGTTTTTTAACAGGAGCTTTTTTAATTATATGGAATGATTTTAGCAATCAGTTTTTGGACAATGATGAATACGATAATCCATATGATTTGGAAGGATTGACAATGTTAAATCAAGAAGGAGAGTGTATTTCTTCCGATTCGCTCATTATTTTTCAAAATTTAACAAACAGTATTGCATTAGCAAAAGTTGTTGATTCTGATATGCTTGTACTACTGTTGGATAATGAGGGTAGATTATTTTATGATGGTGAAAAAATAAAAATACCGAATCAAAAATGTGCAAGACAAATTGGAGTATATACCTACGAAACAAAAGCCGAGTATCAACGAACAGTACCGGCTGTCTCAATTAAATGATACATACTCTTAATGAGAAAGAGACATATTTATTGTTGCAATATCGTCTAAATAATACATATCACCGGTCAATGGATCAACAATAAACCATCCAATCAAACCGCCAAATACAAGATTACCCAACCAATACCATAAACTCACGTGCCAATCAATGATTGTATATTGTGTGGTGTATCCGTGTTTTGATGCTTTTATATAATATTTTTCCGGTTTAAAATAACCGCCTTCGGAAGTTTTAAGCCAGACTGTTGTTGGGGTTCTACCCTTATATACGATACTACCTTTTGAATTTTTGATTTCAATATTAACATCATCAATGTTTGCTTGAATAGGTACAGCTTGATTACTGTCGCGGATTATTGTCGCACAACCGGAAAGCAAAAAAAGCATTAAAACAAGGAATCTTTTCATTTTTTATCAATTATAAATATTTTTTTATTCATAAATCCAAATATAACATTTTATAGAAAACACATTATAAAGGATTTATTCTATTGTCAAATACAAATATGCTTTATAAAACAGCTTAATATCAAAAAATTTATAAATGTAATTGTTAATCATAAAAACGTCTCTTACCTCTTGACCAAACGATGCCGGGAATTGAATTCCCGGCATCGTTTTCAGAGCTTGTTTGTTAAAATCAACCGATAAGCAGACCGGTTTTATCGGCGGAAATCTTAACGGTGGAATCATCTCTGATATCACCATTTAAAAGTTTTACCGCCAGCGGATTTTCCACTTCCTGCTGAATCAGACGTTTTAACGGACGTGCGCCGTAAGCCTCGTCATAACCGTTTTCCGCCAACCAGTCTTTGGCTTTGTCATCAAGCTGCAAAACAATATGCCGTTCGCTTAAACGCTCTTGCAAACGTTTGAGCTGAATATCCACGATTTGGCGGATTTGCTCTTTACCCAAAGCATGAAAAACAATAATTTCATCCAACCGGTTGATAAATTCCGGTCTGAAGAAACCTTTGAGCATTTCGCGCACATCTTTGCCTTTTTCGCCGGTGCCGAGATTGGAAGTCATAATCAAGAAAGTGTTTTTAAAATCCACCGTCCGTCCTTGTCCATCGGTCAAACGACCGTCATCCAACACTTGCAGCAAAATGTTAAACACATCCGGATGAGCTTTTTCCACCTCGTCAAACAAAATAACCTGATACGGCCGACGGCGTACGGCTTCGGTCAAAACCCCGCCTTCATCATAGCCGACATATCCCGGAGGCGCACCGATTAAACGGGCGACCGCGTGTTTTTCCATATATTCGGACATGTCAATCCTCAAATAAGCCGATTCTTCATCAAACAAAAACTCTGCCAAAGCCTTGGCAAGTTCGGTCTTGCCGACGCCGGTCGGACCCAAAAACAAGAAAGAACCAATCGGCCGGTTGGGGTCGTTTAAGCCCGAGCGTGAACGACGCACGGCGTTGGCAACGGCGGCAATCGCTTCGTCTTGACCAACCACGCGGCGTGCCAAAACTTTTTCCATTTCCAAAAGTTTTTCTTTTTCGTTGCTCATCAACTTGTCAACCGGAATACCCGTCCATTTGGAAACCACTTCAGCAATCACGTCCGGCGTTACCGTTTCAACCGCGGTTTGGGTTTGTGCATGGGCGTTGATTTCGTTTAAGCGTTTTTCCAAATCCGGAATTTCTTTATATTGCAGTTCACCGGCGCGTTCGTATTTCCCGTCGCGCAAGGCCTTGTCTGCCTCAATTCGGGCTTTATCCAAAGCCTCACGCAGTTTTCCGGCTTCTTGCACGCTGTTTTTGCTGGCGTTCCATTTGGCGTTTTCATCAGCCGATTCTTTTTCCAAAACGCTAATCTCATTTTCAATTTTTGCCAAACGTTCTTTAGAAGCCTGATCAGTTTCCTTGCGCAAGGCCTCACGCTCAATTTTGAGCTGAATCAAATGCCGGTCAATTTCATCCAAATGCTCCGGTTTGGAATCAATTGCCATCCGTAAACGACTGGCGGCTTCATCAATCAAATCAATCGCCTTATCCGGTAAAAAACGGTCGGTAATGTAGCGGTTTGACATCACCGCGGCAGCCACCAAAGCGGCGTCAGAAATCCGTACGCCGTGATGCAACTCGTATTTTTCCTTAATGCCGCGCAAAATGGAAACCGTGTCTTCCACCTGTGGCTCATTGACAAACACCGGCTGAAAACGGCGGGCAAAAGCTTGATCTTTTTCAATATATTTTTGATATTCTTTTAGGGTTGTTGCGCCGATACAATGCAGCTCGCCGCGTGCTAAAGCCGGTTTTAAAAGGTTGGAAGCATCCATGGAGCCGGAAGTCGCGCCGGCACCGACCACGGTGTGCATCTCATCAATAAACAAAATGATTTGTCCGTTGGCGGCGCTTACTTCCTGCAAAACGGCTTTCAAACGCTCTTCAAATTCGCCGCGGTATTTGGCGCCGGCAATCAATGCACCCATGTCCAAAGCCATTAAGCGCTTGTGTTTCAAACTTTCCGGAACATCGCCGTTGACGATGCGCAACGCCAAGCCTTCCACAATGGCGGTCTTGCCCACGCCTGGTTCGCCGATTAAAATCGGGTTATTTTTTGTTCGCCGTGACAACACCTGAATCGTATGGCGGATTTCTTCATCACGGCCGATAACAGGATCAAGCTTCCCTTGTAAAGCGCGTTCAGTGTAGTCAGTGGCGTATTTTTTCAACGCCTCCATAGTATCTTCGGCACTGGCGCTTTGCGCCGTGCGTCCCTGACGCATGTTGTTGATAACCTGATTAAGCTTTTGCAAATCTACACCGTATGATTTCAGCGCCAACAGCGCCTGCAAAATCCGCTCTACCGTGATATAAGAGTCGCCTGCTTTTTGGGCGATTTGTTCGGCGGAATCCAATACCTTAAAGAAACTTTGTGAACCGGAAATTTGCACGGCGTTTCCTTCTACCCGCGGCAATTTTTCCACATCGGTATTCACGTTCTCACGCACTTTTTCCACATCAGCGCCCGTCTGGGCAATCAGAGACGATGCCATGCCCTGTTTGTCATCAAGCATAACTTTGAGAAGATGTTCGGGCGTTAAAAACTGGTTGGAATTGCGGGCGGCAAGTGCTTGTGCAGCCTGAATAAAACCTTGGCTCCTATCGGTCAATTTTTCCATATTCATTGTCTAAAAACTTCCTTTCATACGACCTTGTATACCATATGATATAGTAAGCTTAATATTTTTCCGCAAGCTGAATGATTGGAAAAATTTAAACACAACCAAAGCAATGATTGTCGTTATGTTCGGAGATGCGTACCTTAAACAACGAAACTAAAAGGTGTTTTTATCGGTTAAATTATCATACCGCCGCCGGATACATTCAATAGCGGTTTTGTGTATACCTTTGGTGATGTCATATAAAATAAAGCGTCCATCGCGGCGGCAAACAACAAAACCGTCATCACGCAGCCGTTTAAGATATTGTGAGACTTTAAGCTGGTTGCAATCAATTCCATGCATAATTTCCGTTACATTGCTTTCGCCGTTTAAAGTCAAATATTCTAAAATCCGCATTTTATCGTAATTGGCAAACAGTTTTATCTGATTGGCGACCATATTGGTATAATCTTTAGGAAGCAAGGCTTTGTAATTATCATCCAGATAACGAAAATCATTAGCCATATAACCGAACAATTTACGAATACAGAAAAAAAGACTAGCCGGATATTCTTCCTGAATATCATAATAAATAAAAATTCCCCGACGCTTGGTTTTAACCAAACCGGCCTCGCGCAGTTTGCGCAAACTTTGCGAAACAAAAACTTGCTCACCGTCAATGCCTTTGGTGATTGCTGAAACCGAAGATGCTCCGTTGACGTCTAAAAATTCCAAAATACGTAGCCGCAAAGGGTGTGAAACATAAGCAATTCCTTTGGCGGCTTTTTTCATGATATTAACGGGTAGCTGTTCGGTCATTATCTTTGCCTGTTCTATAGTTTAACAATATTATATATAGCAAAAATGTAATTTATTGCAATCAAAAAAACAAACTTTTTGCTAATTGATTTTTAATAATATTTACATATGATATTCTAAAATCAATTCATGGATAGGATATTCATCATGAAAATAAAAAATTTCATTGCCGCGGTCTTATGCCTTTTGACATTTCCGGCGCATGCCGAACTTGAGATTGATGTGACCGGTGCTATGCGCGAACCGACACCAATTGCTTTTCCGAAGATGATACATCAAGGCGGCATTGGCCAGCTTTTCGGCATTGGATATTATGCCGGCAAAATCCGTGAAGTTGTTTTGGCGGATTTAGACCGCAGTGGTTTGTTCCGCTTGGTTGATGAGAATAGTTATATTGAAGATTTGGATTCCATAAATCAAAAACCGAATTTTGTTGATTGGCAAGCCATCAAAGCCGATGCACTTGTTCAAAGCGCTGTGGAAGAAACGCCGGATAAAAAAATCAAGGTGGAATTTCGTTTATGGGATGTTATGTCCGGTGAGCAGCTGTTAGGAAAATCGTATACCACCGGTAAAGAAAATTGGCGTCGGATTTCGCATATTATCGCCGATGCCGTTTATGAACGTCTGACCGGCGAAAAAGGCTACTTTGATACACGTGTTGTTTATGTCTCGGAAAGCGGTCCGTCAACCCGAAGAATTAAACGTTTGGCGATTATGGATCAAGATGGCGAAAATCATAAATTTTTAACTTCCGGTGCATCTATGGCGTTAACTCCTCGTTTTTCACCAAATATGCAAAAAGTGACTTATTTATCGTTCTCCGGTTCAGCGCCGAAAGTTTATATTATGGATGTTGAGACCGGAAAACAAGAACTGTTGGGTCACTTTCCTGGCATGACCTTTGCTCCGGTTTTTTCGCCTGACAGCAGCAAAGTTTTGCTCTCATTTGCGGCAAATGGCAATACCGAGATTTACGAAATGGATTTAGTTAACAAAACCAGCCGCCAGTTGACCAAACATCCGGCGATTGACACGTCGCCAAGCTATTCGCCGGATGGAAAACAAATTGTTTTTAATTCGGATCGCGGTGGCAATCAGCAGCTTTATATTATGGATGCCGATGGCTCAAATGTGCATCGTATTAGTTTCGGTAACGGACGTTACGCCACGCCGACATGGTCGCCGCGCGGCGATTATATTGCTTTTACTAAAATGGCAAATGGTCAATTTTATATCGGGGTGATGTATCCGGACGGCAGCGGCGAACGCTTGCTCGCCAGCGGCTATTTAGTGGAAGGTCCCACTTGGTCGCCCAATGGCCGTGTTTTGATGTATTTCCGGCAAGATCAAGGAACGGCTCGCCGCAATGCCAAGGTTCAGCTTTATACCATTGATATTACCGGTTACAATGAACGGATGGTTATGACACCGGCCGAGGCATCAGATCCGGCATGGTCGCCGCTGTTGCCGCAATAGAGATATTTTTGCCAATTATCATGCAATCAAAAAGCATTGTCTTTTTTGCAAAACGGCATAGCTCGTTGATATAGCGTGCTTCAAATGCATGGATATGTTTTGAGCGGACTTTGATGTGCGGATATTAGCGGTTCAGATTCAAAAAATAAAGTTACATTTTTTATAAACTCACATCATCGGCGTATCAATCGCTTTCATGATGGCATCATAATTTTCTTGCAGTTCTTTTTGATGATTTTTAATATCTTGTTCAACCTGTGTAAACCCCGGTAATGCATCATAATCAACATCTTCTTCTGTACCGCCGAAGGAAATTGACATCACAAACAACATACTGAAAATAAAAGAAACAACCAACATTAAAAAATGGCCGATCATAGTTTGGATAGTAGCTTTCCAATCGGTATCATAACCGTTTTGCATATAAGTACGTTTAAGAAAATAAACATAAAGACAAGCAATCAGAAGCATTAAAAGATATAAATGATAGTTGGTGTAAAGCGCACGCAGTTGTTCGTCATCTAACGCGCCCATAGCAACAAATCCGGTTAAAATGCCGAGCAAAACCATGGGATTATAAATCAATCCCAAATTAAAAAGCGCCAAAATACCTTTTATCATTTTTTTGCATCCTTGTTTTGGAAAAATTAACAATAAAATAATAGGTGTTTTAAGTAAATAAAGGTTTAAGCTTTAACTGTATTTTTCAATTTCCGTTACAATAATATTGCTTAAACTTTTAACCAATGCGGCATCTTCACCTTCAACCCGTACTTTAATGACCGGTTCGGTGCCGGATTTACGGACAATAACCGAGCCTTGTCCTTCAATTTTTTTCTTAACATCGGAAATTGTATTTTGCACGATAGAACTATCCATGGCAATGCTGACTTCTTCGGCCGATTTAAAACGAATGTTGGTGATTTCGCATGGGCAGTTTTCAAACAACGGGAAAATTTCACTTAATTTTTTGCCGCTTTTAACCAATCCGCAACTGATAACAATGGCGGTAAGTAAGGCATCGCCGGTTTTCGCATAATCCGAAAGCACCATGTGGCCGGATTCTTCGCCGCCGACATTGGCTCCGGTCTCACGCATTTTCTCAATTACATAACGTTCGCCGACGGCGCTGCGGAAATAGTTGATGCCCAAAGAATGTAAATATTTTTCCAACCCGAGATTTGACCATACGGTTGCCACCACAGCATTGCCTTTTAACAAACCTTCTTCTTTAAAATAAGTTGCGAGATAAGCGATGATTTGGTCGCCGTCAATACGTTTTCCTTGTTCATCGCAAATAATAATACGATCACCATCGCCATCAACCGCAATGCCGATATGCGCATGGCTTTCGCGAACAACTTTTTGCATATTTTCAGTATGTTGAGAACCGCAATCCTTGTTAATGTTGCGTCCGTCCGGAGATGCCGAAAGCGTAATGATGCCGGCGCCCAAATCCTTAAAAATCTGCGGCATGATTTTAGAAAACGCGCCGTTAGCACAGTCCAAAACCGCTCTTAAACCTTTTAAGGCATTATAATTTGGCGCAACCTTGCGGGCATTTTCCATATAAGCGGCGATGCATTTGTCATCTTCAAAAATTCGTCCTATATCATCTTTATTATGTTCAAAAACTTTTTCGGAAGTCAGAAGTTCTTCAATCTTTGCCGTTTCATCATCGGAAAATTTATCACCTCTGGCATTAATTAATTTAATACCGTTATCTTGATAAGGATTATGTGAAGCGGTAATCATCACCGCCATATCCACATTTAAGTTTTCGGTTTGTGCCGTCAATAATGGTGTCGGCACCACGCCGAGTTTAATAACGTCTACGCCCATGGAGGTAAAGCCGGCAGCCATTGCAGCTTCCAACATGTCGCCTGAAAGACGCGTGTCTTTAGCCAATGCAACGCGTTTTGTCTTAACGCAAATCAGTTGGCTTAACGTCTGCGCCAACCGAAAAGCAAATTCTGCCGTCATCGGAAATTCGTTGGCGATGCCGCGCACGCCGTCAGTGCCGAAAAGTTTGTTTCCCATAAAAAAACCTCCATTTTATAAAATTAATATCCGAATTTTAGCGTCCGTACGACAAAAAACAAGCACAAACCGGTAATATCGCACAAAAAAAGAGAGCTTTGAAAAAAGCTCTCTTTATCCGTAAACATTAAACAACTAGAATACGTAACGCACACCGGCGTAAATTTCCTGCGCGTCAATGTCGGCGGCACGGATGCCACCCATATCATAATAACGGTAACCGGCATCAACATTGAAACGGTTGGTCACTTTCAAAGACAAGCCTGCGCCGACTGACCATGTAAAATTCAACGGATCAAGATTACCATACATATTGGTTGCGGCAGGGTTGCTCTTATCAAAAGAGGTGAATTTGAGTTGTGTTAAACCAATGCCGGCATTAACATAAGGCGTCCACCAATTATAAGGTAGCAAATCATAGTAAACATTCAGCATATAAGAATAAGTTTTAAACTTTTCGGTTGTATACTGGTCATCGCCTTCAACATAATCGCGCCAAACAAATTCAAACTCACCGCGCCAGTGTTGATAACGATAACCGAGCGCGCCGCTAATCATCAAAAGATCATCATCAATCTTTATGGCGTCAGTCATGCCGGTTTTTCCTGTATCACCGGACATATCATGTTTTACCATGCCGCCGCGCAGTGCCGCATACCAACCGTCGCATTCTGCCTGAGCCGGCGTAGAAAAAGCGGCAATCATTGCCACTGCGGAAGCTGTCATCAAAAATTTTTTCATTAGTTGTACTCCTTGAAATTTTGGCCATTACTGTTTTCATCAAACCCAAAATACCTTAAAATATATTTAAGATTCTGCAAAAACTTTTAAAAAACATTGCTTTTGAAAAGAATTGCGTATAGGTTAACAACAGGGTGGCCGGATAGCTGCGCTGCGGAAAGGAAGATCCGTTGGTGAGGAAAGTCCGGGCTTCATGGAAACGGGATACCGGATAACGTCCGGCTGGAGAGATCCAAGGGATAGCGCCACAGAAAATTACCGCCGGTCTACAAGGCCGGTAAGGGTGAAAAGGCGAGGCAAGAGCTCACCGCTGGCATAGCAATATGGCAGGCTTTAGGCAAGCCCTATCCGATGTAAGACCAAATTAGGATTTATCAGAAGCTTGCTTCTGACGAGGCGTTTCCACCTTGTCCAAGGGTAGGTCGCGAAAGCAGGCCGGTAACGGCTTGTTAAGATGAATAGCTATCGCTGCAAACTTTGCCTTGGCGCAAAGCAATGGCAGGCACAGAACCCGGCTTATAGGCCACCAGTTTGTTTTTTATAGCAGAAAGGCTCAAATTTATGTTGCAGCAAACATTAAAACAACAAATCAAGATAGAAGGTGTCGGTTTGCACTCCGGTTGTTCGTCGGTGTTAATCTTAAAGCCGGCGGCAGAAAACACGGGCATAGTTTTTTGTCGTGAAGAAAATGGAAAAAACGTCAAAATTTCCGCACTTTACAATCAGGTTGTTGATACTCGCAACTGTACTTGTTTAGGACAAGGCGGTGTTCTGATAAGCACGATTGAACACCTGATGGCGTCACTTTATGCGGTAGGTATAGATAATGCGGAAATTGAATGTTCCAATCAGGAGCTGCCGATTATGGATGGCAGTGGCGCCATATTTTACGAACTTTTGCAAAAGGCGGCAAAAACCGAGCAAAACGCACTTCGTAAATACTTAAAAGTCTTGCGACCGGTTGTATTTGCCGATGATAAAGGCAACAGCATTGAACTAACCCCCAACAACGGCAGAGCCCTGCATATCCGTTTTGATATAGAGTTTCCTTCCAAAATTGTCGGCCACCAGACTTTTGATGATGATATAACGGCAAATATTTTTGCCTCTACTGTTGCGCCCAGTCGTACGTTTTGTGAAAAATACCAGATTGATTATCTGCGTTCGCTTGGTCTGATTAAAGGCGGTAGTTTGGACAATGCTGTGGTTTTAGACGGAGAGAACATTTTAAATCCCGACGGTTTTCGGGTCAAAAACGAGTGCGTCAACCATAAAGTTCTGGATGCCGTAGGTGATTTGTACACTTCCGGCTATTTTGTTTTGGCCGATGTTAGGGCTTACCGTACCGGACATTTCCATAATAACGAAGTCTTGAAAAAACTTTTCGCGGATAAAGAAAATTACGAGATTGTTGAATAAAGGGAAAAATCATGAAAAAAATATTTGCATTATGTTGCGGACTACTATTTCTAACCGCCTGCGCTTCTGATGATAATTCGGAACAGGTGCAAAATTTTACCGCCGAAGAGCTTTACCGCCAAGGATATGATTACCTGCAAGACACATCATACGCCAAAGCGGCGGAAAGCTTTGAAAAGGTTGAGTTGGAACATCCTTATTCGCGTTGGGCCGTCAAGGCTAAACTGATGGGTGCTTATGCCTATTATCGCGATGAAAAATACGATGATGCGATTATGAGTTTGGATCGTTTTATTAAATTTCACCCCGGCAACAAAGATATTGCTTATGCTTATTACCTGAAAGCCTTGTGCTACTACATTCAAATCAATCCGGCCGACAAAGATCAGTCGGTGACTGAAAATGCATATCAGGCATTGCGACAGGTAATAGTGATGTTTCCAAATACCGAATATGCCAAAGACGCTGCCAAAAAAATAAATTTGACGATGGATCATAAAGCCGGACAGGAAATGGCCGTCGGCCGTTACTATCTGAAAAACAAAAACTACCTTTCGGCGCTCAATCGCTTTAATACTGTGGTCGGGCAATACCAAACCACGCCTCAAATTGAAGAGGCTTTGTATCGTCAAGTAGAAATTTACACGATTCTGGGCATGAACAATCAGGCAAAAAAATCTACCCGAGTTTTGGAACACAATTATCCGAAAAGCAGTTGGACGGCAAAGGCGCAAAAACTGATTTTACCTGAAGGAAAATAAGGCAAAAAAATGCTTAAAACACTTTCCATTCGTGATGTGGTTTTGATTGATAAACTAAATTTGGATTTTTCCGACGGTTTAAGCGTGTTCAGTGGCGAAACGGGCGCTGGTAAATCCATCTTGCTGGATTCGCTGGGGCTTTTGTTGGGCAATCGGGCGGAAACCGGTTTAATCCGAACCGGCGCGGAAAAACTTTCAGTCAGCGGTGTGTTTGAGGTTAAAGATAAAAACAATCCGTTTTTTGCGCTATGCAAAGAAAATGAGCTGGAGGTTGATGATGAAATCATCATCAAGCGCACTTTAAGCCGCGATGGCAAGGGAAAAATCTTTTTAAACGACCAACCAATTACGGCAAGACTGCTAAAAGATCTGGGGGCTTATTTGGTAGAAATCCACGGCCAGTTTGACAATCAAGGATTGTTAAATCCGGCGACGCATTTGGCGGTTTTGGATTCGTATGGCGGTTATGCCGAAAATCTGGAACAAACAGCGTTGACATACCAAAAATATAAAGCGCTGCAAAAACAGTTGACGGCTGCCGAAAATGCTTTTGCTGATGCTGTCAAAGAAGAAGATAATTTGCGCCATTGGGCTGATGAATTGGAAAAAGCCAAGATAAAATCCGGCGAGGAGGAAGAACTCAACCGCAAACGTAATGAGCTGATGCATGCCGAAAAGCTGATTGAAAATTTGAATTTGGCGTATAATTCTTTGCAGGGAAGGGACATTTCAAACCTAATCCGCAAGGCACAAAGTGCGTTGGAAAAAGTTAATCATCTGACCGAAAACCGTTTTGCCGACATCGGCGAGGCGTTGGACACGGCGCTTATTCAATTAGATGAAGCCGTCAGTCGGATTGAAGAAGCAAGCAGTGAGATTAACCTAAATGCGAATGAGGCTGATGCGGTGGAAGAACGTTTGTTTGCCTTAAAAGCACTGGCGCGCAAGCATGCTTGCACAATAGATTTGTTGCCGGAAGTTCTTAAAGATTTTAATAATCGTTTAGCTGCGTTGGACAAGGGGGGAGAAACTATTGCCGATTTGCACCGTGCGGTAGATGCCGCCCGCCGTGAATATATGATGCAAGCCGGAGAATTAAGCAAGTTAAGGACCCAAACGGCAACAACGCTTGATAAAGCCGTGATGCAAGAACTGCCACCGCTTAAAATGGAACGAGCGGTATTTGTGACCGAAATCACACAGTTGCCGGAGAATGAATGGGGCGAAAAAGGCTTTGATAAGGTTAATTTTACGGTTTCCACCAACCCGAACTCCCCGCGCGGCGCCTTAAACAAAATCGCCTCGGGCGGAGAGCTTTCACGTTTTATGCTGGCTTTAAAAGTTAATTTATCGCAAAAAAGCAGTGTGGAAACACTTATTTTTGACGAGGTGGATGCTGGTATCGGCGGTGCTACGGCGCAGGCGGTCGGCGAACGCTTGGCGCGCTTGGCTGAAAAAGTTCAAGTCTTGGTCGTAACTCACTCGCCGCAGGTAGCCTCTTTCAGCCGCCGCCATTTCAAAGTAAACAAAAGCACGGAAAACAATATCGCCACAACTAAAGTATGCCAATTGTCGGCGTCGGAAAAGAAAGAAGAGATCGCGCGTATGTTATCGGGTGAAAAAATTACCGATGAGGCGCGTGCCGCCGCTGATGCCTTAATCAACGGCGTGAAACAACGACAACTTATTTAAATATATTCGTCAGATTTGAAAACAATTGCTATTTGATATCTGTACTCTGACGCATCTTTGCCAATATAAGTATAACAAAGGTTGTAAATATCGTCTACGCTTAAATTGCGAAGACAATTGGCAGATGGGGTGTCGCAATAGTTATCTCCATATGTATAATAATAACCTTTTGAACCTTGAAGATAAAGCATCCAGATAAAGGAACTGTTTACTTTAGCCGTCTGCACAAGTATCTGGCAGATTTCGGAGCTGCGCGGGGAATTATCAAAAACGAACACGATGCCGTCATGATTAAAAGAGGTATCGGCTCTGTTGTCGTGAACAGGTATAACATTATTGCCAAAATCGTCGCTCAAGTTTTTAGAATCTTTGTAACGCCAACCATCAGGAATAAGATTAAGTTTTTGCAGTATCGTAGCATAATATGTCCTCTCGCCGACTGTGTAGCCTAAAGATTGGCGAAATATAATAAAGTTATTGATAAACAAGTTAACATTTTCAGTATATTTATTGAGTTTATATTTTAACATTGCCTTTGAATAACCTGACATTGCGCCGACCGAAAGCACGCCGATTATAGCCAGCACCCCGAGCATTTCCACCATGGAACGCCCGCATAACGGCACATCCGCTTGCCTTCTTTCATTGTGTGCATGAAAGGAAAAACTAAAAAATTTGAACAAATTCATTAAAAGAACTCCTAAAAACTGCAAAAAATACCTATTTGCTCGTCATTCTAAACCGTTTTTTTTTGCAATTTTAAAGAGTCTCGTGGGGATAAGTTACAATCTTGAAGTTGTTATCAACCCAAAATAAGACATTGCCTTAAAAATATGATATCCTTGTTATATCGTGGATGCCGTAAAATATGCTTATTAAAAAATTGAGAAGGAAAATGTAAAAAGGAAAATAAAAACAAGCCCACCAATGGCAGGCTTGTTCATCAAGATCTTAAATCAAGTTATAAATCGGCAATGACCGCCATGCTGATGATTTCATCAGGTTGATCAACGATACCGTTATCGCCTTTGCCTTTTTTGATGGCGTCAACATATTCCATACCGGAAGTAACCTCTCCCCATACGGTATATTGACCATTGAGCCACGGACAGTCGGCATAGCAGATGAAAAATTGGCTGTCGGCAGAATCTGCGTCCCAAGCGCGAGCCATGGAAACCGTGCCGCGTTTGTGCGGAATACGGTTAAACTCGGCTTTGAGCTTTTGTCCGCTACCGCCTGTTCCGGTACCGAGCGGGCAGCCGGTCTGCGCCATAAATCCATCAATTACGCGGTGGAATTTCAAGCCGTTGTAAAAACCGTTACGCACCAATTCTTTTATTCTTTTAACATGATTTGGCGCTACATCCGGATACATTTCAATCACGACATCACCGTCTTTAAGCTTTAAAACCAGAGCGTTTTCAGGATCTTTAACCTGATAAGAATGTTTGATTTTTTTAGCTCTTGTTTCGCTGATGCCGATTTTCTTTTTTTCTTCGGCCGCAAGATGCTTTGTTTGTGCTTTTTCCAGATTTTTTGTTTCCGTTTTTTCTAAAAGTTCTGACATGATGGTATCCTTATTTTAAGTGATAAAAATTTTCTATATGTTATTTAGGATTTGCTTGCGTTATATTCAAGAGAAAATCCACTCTTTCTTCCGGCGTCAGTCCTTTGGGATAATTCTTGTCAATGTTTTTAATAACATTCATCAGTCCTTGACCGTTAGCAATTTGAATAGCAAGTCCGGGTCTGGCGTTGAGTTCCAACATCATCGGCCCTTTATGTTTGTCCAAAACAATATCGGCTCCCAAATAACCCAAACCGGTCATTTCATATGATTTGGCACCGATAATCAGATGCTCGCGCCATAGAGGAACTTGAAGTTTTTTTAATTCAGCTTTTGTGTCGGGATGAATTAAAATCGGCTTATTATGCATCACGGCGTTTAAGGTTTTGCCGGTGCTGATGTCCAAACCGACTCCCACGGCACCTTGGTGCAAGTTAGCTCTGCCGCCGGATTCGGCAGTTGCCAGCCGCATCATAGCCATTGCCGGATACCCCTTGTAAACAATGACTCGCACATCCGGCACGCCCTGATAGCTAAAATCCTTAAACATATCGCTGAAATTAACCATTTCTTCAATGACGGCAACATCATATTGTCCGCCCAAACTGAATAAACCGCTTAATGTGTTGGATATATGCTGATAAACATCTTTAAAGGTTAAGACTTTTTCAGAAGCGGTGACAAAACAATCATCGTCCCAATGTTTAATGACCAAAACACCTTTTCCTCCACTGCCATGTGCCGGTTTAATCACAAATTGCGGACAATCTTTGACGATATAGATAAAATCTTTAACCTGATATTGATATTTAATCACACCGATAAGGCGAGGCGTATTAATACCGGCTTTTGCAGCCAGCGTCTTGGTCTGAACTTTATCATCCACCAGTGGATATTGCCGCCGGTTATTATATTGGGCGATGATTTTATAGTTGCGGGCATTCATACCCAAAACGCCTTGTTCTTTAAGAGCATGAGGCGAACTGTATTTTTCAAGCCATTTCCACATTGTTTTGCCTCATCGTTATTTAAGATTTTTTAGCCAGCGGCGTGAAACGTTTAAGCTCGGTCAAGCGATATCCCGTATAGGTGCCCAAGAGCATAACGATGAACAATATTACCAAATTGATTTCATCAAAAGCAAAAGTAATATGACGAATATATTCATTGCTGATGACAAAATAGGTGGCAACGGCAGTTATCATACTATAAACAATTTCTGAAGTTGCGTTGGCGGCGCCGTCCTCTTCCCAAGTGATGGAAGCACGCTCAATAATCCATGCTGTAATGATAATGGGGAAAAACACAGCAGATGAGGCAATTTCCCAATCCATACGATAACCGGTGATGGTCATGATTTGCATAATCAAAATCACAAAAATAACCACAGCCGAAATACGCGGCACTAACAAAAGATTAAGTTTTGAAAGAACGGCGCGTAACACCAATCCGATGGCAATAATGGTAGAAAAACAAATCAATCCCGGCCAAAATCCGGTTTTTACCAAAGACATGGCAATCAACATCGGCGTAAAAGTGCCCATGGTCGGAATTCCGACAACGTTGCGCATCAACACGACGACAAGAATGCCAAGCGGAAAAACCAACAGCCATTTTAAAGTATTTTGTTCTAACAAAGGCAGACTATAAATAGAGTAATTAAAAAGTTTGCCAAGTTTATTTAACTGTGCCCGATGTTCTGCCAATTTAAAAGATGAAATAACGGATTTTAAGACTGAAAAACGGATTCGTGAGTCTGTGCCGCCTTGGACGTCCAGCAAAGAAATTCCACCATGTTGAAAAACGATAAAGTTTTTAGGCACGCCGGCTTTTCCGGTATAAATATCATACAAACGCCATTTGTAGCCATCATGGGCTTCAAGCATCAAATCAGCTTCTGCGGCTTGACGTCCTTCTTCCAGACGCACGCCGCGGGCGATACGTGCGGGGATTCCTTTAAGCGCTAAAAAATCTATCATAAACTGGACGCGTTGTTTTTCAGACATCTTGACCGGTAAGAAAGCGGCTAAAGTCGGATTTAAGGGTTCTTGATTGAAAATACTGATGATTTTTTGCGGCCATGAACCGTTAAAAGCCTCGGCTAAAGCCAAAATTTCATCAACGGTTTGTTGTTGTTTTTCATCATAAATCGGCTTTCTAGGTGCAGGTACACCCTTTTCTCTTAATTTACCGCGGCTGTCTTCATTATCATAAATCGTTAACCGATAATAGAGCGTTTGTTCTTGAGTTTGCGGTGCGGAAGTCAACTCAATTCTGCCCTTATCATTATCTTTTTTAATCTGATAACCTTTAGCGACCATATCTTCATTTAAAATCTTAAACTCCGTGGGTTCAGAAGGCACGGCCAATGAAACTTTAATTGGTTGTCCGGTAGGCATAAACGAAATTTGCGCATCAATATTCCAGACATTGGCTGTCCGATTGGGCCGAAGATCAAAGCCCCAATAAGCGATTTTATAATAAACGCTGAAGATCGTAAAAATGATAGATAAAAAAAGGCATAAAAACAGAATTTTTCGGACAGTAAATAGATTTTTCATCAAAAGAGCCTCTTAAGATATAAGAAATTTATTTAAAAGTGTGTGAAAGCGAAGTGTCAACAATGGCGCGGCCCGTTAAAATGTTTCGTCCGATTAATGCTTGATATTCAAACTTATCGCGCTTGGCTAAAGTAAATTCTGCCGCAAAATCTTTACCGCCGAAACTAACGTTCATCAAAACTTTTATCCGATGTTCTTGATGGTCAATGCGCTTGATGATAAGGTTTTTTTCAATCGGCCGTTCAAAAGTATGTGTTTCGCCACTGCGGCGGTTGGTAATTTTAAAAGACACCCATTTTTCGCCGTCGCGTTCAAATTCCACAATGTCGTCGGCGTCAATGGAAGATGTCGTGGCACCGGTATCAATACGAGCCTCAAAAGCCGATTTCATCGGCAGAAAATAAATTGGTTCCACCGCGCCAATAATTTCCAGATTTCCGGGGTTGATGACGGTTGTTTTTTGAGTGCTCGGTACAATCGCCGGTACAATTTGGTCTTTGGTTGCACTCTGACAGCAACATAGGAAAAAGGATAAATTTGCAATTCCCAGCATTTTTATTATTCTTTTCATTATATCATTCCATCATTTCAACAGCATACTATTTTTAAGCTTATTTCCACATATTTGTAAAGAAAAAATATTAAAATAAACAAAAACTGTGTTTTTTGATGAATGTATAAGATATTACCTTGCCGAAAACGCTTGCCGTTGGGCGGGTGTTTTATACGGAATTAAAAAACAAATTTTTGGTTAATTTATAAAAACAATGTCAGGCGTAACGATATAACCATGCCATAATCTGATTTTACCTCAAGCGCCGGATTGATGTAAAATTGCACGTCCGGCGTAATGGTCGCCCATTTGGAAATGCCCCACGCCCAATAAGCTTCTACCACCTGTTCGGCATCGTGTTCCAACTTTTCGCCGACTGCTTTTTCGTTGATTTTATTGTAGGCATAAGCCAAACCGATTTGGTCTAAATCGTTGCGTTCAAGCGGATTAAGCCATACCACGCCTGCCGCCCACGATTGTTCAATTGTATCCATATGTCCCGATACACCGTTGATGCGTCCGAAAACATTCCATTTTTTGCCAATGTTTTGTGACAAATTGATTGACCATCCGTTGGTTGTCTGCGGTTGAAGTTTAACGCTCGGCTGGTTATAAACAAGGACTGAAAATTCGGCACTGCCGAGCTTGTTGGTCGGCGCGTACTGGACTTGGGCAAAAGTCGTGAAATGTTTGTCGTGTAAACGGTTGAGGCGAATGCTCGTTGCATCAATGTTTGAGGCGTCCTGCGCACCAATTGCAAAGCTCCAATCGCTTTTTTCCGGCGCAATTCCGATAAACGCACCAACGCCGGCGGTGGCATAAGTTGACGAAGCGTTTTGCGATAAAGCATAGTTGATAAAATTAACCTGCTGATTAGAGTCATAAGCCGCACCGTCAAAGTTATAAATCGGAAATTGTCCGGCGTTTAAGGTAAGCCAATTCCATTTTCCGCCGAGCTGCCAAGAATAATAAAATTCCGTAAATTCGTTAGCGTTGTCATCGGCGTCGTTGATTTCCGTTACCACGCCCATGCGGCTGCCGACATCAGAAGCATCGTGGTTGCCGTAGCGAACGATATTGTATGATGCGTTCAAAGTGCCGACACCGTATTCGTTTTTGAAATTTGTCCATGTGAAATAAGGTGAAATGTACGTTTGTACGGCGTTGTATTTGCCGCTTGGCGCGCCGCGCTGGGGCATTATGCTGACATCAATGCCGTAATCAAAGCCGTAATTTTTGTTAAGCCAATATTTAAACATGTCATAATCCGTACCGAGGCTTTTGGCATCAACAGAAGTTGCAGTTAAAACCATTGCCAGACAAAGTGGAATAATTTTTTTCATGCATTGCTCCTTAAAATGAAAACCTAAACAAGATTTTCAAAATATAATCCGTAAAAAACTTAAAAAAAGAGGGGAGGCTGATTTTTGGCAGCAAACCTTGCAAAGGTTAATAAAAAATCTTGATAGAATAATGATAATCGTATATCGTCAAATAAGAAAATTTAACAAGAGGATAAAAAATGATTGCAAAACTGCGGGGTTTTGTTGACAGCGTTTATGAAGACGGTTGCATTGTTGATGTCGGCGGCGTCGGCTATCTGGTGTCAGCTTCATCACGGACTTTGGGAAAATTGGCTAAAGGCGCGGAAGTTTCGCTTTTGATTGAAACGGTTGTGCGTGAAGACAGTATTTCTTTGTACGGTTTTTATGACGCTTGGGAAAAAGAATGGTTTAATACTTTAACCAAAGTGCAGGGCGTCGGTGCCAAGGTTTGTTTGAGTATTTTATCGGCGCTTTCGCCGGCGCAGTTGGCGCAGGCCGTGTCCGCACAAGACAAAAATTCTTTCCTGCGTGCGTCCGGCGTCGGACCGAAATTGGCGGCGCGCCTGATAACCGAGTTGAAAGATAAAATAGTACTTATCCCCGGCGCCGATGTGTCCTTGGCGGATGTTTCCGGCGGCGCGGCGCCGTCACCTCAGGCGGCAGTGTCTGCCGAAAACAACACGGCAGAAGATGTGATTTCGGCATTGGTCAATTTGGGTTATCAACGGCTTGAGGCATACCGCATTGTCTCTAAAGTTTATGCCGAAAACGCCGATAAATCCGTTTCCGAACTCATCAGGCTGTCGTTAAAAGAATTTGCCCGAAAGGATTTTTAAGCCATGGAAAAAGAAAGAATAGTCAGCCCGCACCGTCAGCCCGAAGACGAGCAGCTCGCCAACATCAATGCGCCGGTTAATACTCGTCCTGAATCTTTGGCGGATTTTGTCGGGCAAGCGGCGGTCTGTCAAAACTTGAAAGTTTTTATTGAGGCGGCCAAACAACGTCACGAGGCGTTGGATCATGTTTTGCTTTTCGGCCCTCCGGGATTAGGCAAAACGACGCTGGCCTCTATTATCGCCAAAGAATTGGGCGTCGGTTTTCGCGCCACTTCAGCACCGATGATTACCAAATCAGGCGATCTGGCGGCGATTTTGACCAACCTTGAACCGAACGACGTGTTGTTTATTGATGAAATCCACCGTCTTAATCCGGCCATTGAAGAAGTGCTGTATTCGGCGATGGAAGATTTCCAGCTTGATTTGATTATCGGCGAAGGTCCTTCCGCCCGCTCGGTGCGCATAGACTTGCAGCCTTTCACGCTGGTGGGTGCGACCACCCGTTCCGGTTTGCTGTCTACGCCTTTGCGCGAACGCTTCGGTATTCCGCTGCGTCTGGATTTTTACAATCATGATGAGTTAAAACAAATCGTGCTGCGCGGCGCGCGCTTGCTTGATATGCCGATATCCGAGAACGGGGCGTTGGAAATTGCCAAACGCTCTCGCGGCACACCGCGCGTTGCCGGCCGTTTGTTGCGCCGCGTGCGTGATTTTGGGGCGGTCGCCGGCGGCCACGAGATTGACAACAAAATCGCCGATACGGCTTTGCGCCGGTTGGATGTTGACAATTACGGACTGGATGCCTTTGACCGGCGTTATTTAAAATGCATTGCCGTTAATTACGGCGGCGGTCCGGTTGGTGCCGATACTTTGGCGGCGGCTTTGTCGGAAGAACGCGACACGATAGAAGAAGTCATTGAACCATTTTTGTTAAAACTGGGTTTTATCCAGCGTACCCCGCGCGGCCGTGTGATTTCGGATTTGGGCTGTCAGTATATGGGGATTTCGCGTTCCAAAATCAAACACGATGACCAGCAGTTTGATCTGTTGGCAAACATTGAAAATGAGAGTAAAAAAAATGACTTATGATATCACCCCGCCGCAAGGCAAAATGTATGGCGCAACTTTTGTTTTTCCGGTGCGGATTTATTATGAAGACACCGATGCCGGCGGCATAGTGTATTATGCCAATTATTTAAAATTTGCCGAGCGGGCGCGTACCGAATTTTTACGCCATATCGGCGCTGCGCCGCAAAACAACGCGCTTGAAGGCGATATGTGCGGCTTTGTTGTCCGCCATTTGGAAATTGATTATCGCGCGTCGGCTAGGTTGGATGACTTTTTAACTGTCAGCTGCACTTTAACTGAAGACAAAGGCGCTTCGGCAGTTATGCATCAGGAAATCTGCCGCGGTGATGAAATTTTGGCAACACTTGACGTGCAGGTTGTGTATGTCAGTCTGGCAAAAAAACGCCCGATACGTATCCCTGAAGATATCCGCAGCAAGTTAAAGGGCCTGGCATAATTTTAGCTTGTTTCATTTTGATACAAAATGAACACAATTGAGCAAAAAAGTACATCATGATACAAGACAAAAGCTAAAGTGCTATGATATGTTCTAACCTGTATTAAACAATTTTTAAAGGAGAGCATATACAATGGTTAACAGCATTAAAAATAACAAAAAAACGAGCGTCGCAACAAAGAGACAAAACAAATCAAATCAACCTGCACGATGAACAACATTATTAAAGATTTTAGACGATTAAATTATATGACTCAAAGTGTAGAACCGGTGTATACAGGTGTTAAAACAGTAGATAAAATGATAGACAGAGGGCTTGATGCCGTGATAGACAGAGTTCCCAATGTCGCAATCAAATATGGATTAAAAGCGGCAAAATTTGCACCTAAAGCAGGAGCTTATGCAGCCAGAGCTAAGGCGGCAAAAGATAAAAACTGTAAAAAAAGAAGTGAGGCTAATATGAAACGGCAAATCCTGATAAAAATCAGTAATTTTTTGTTGGTTTGGGGATTTTTGGAAATTTTTTCTTTAATCGGAAATTATGTTCAAAATGACACTTTATCAGCTTTTATGCTGCCGGCAGAAATTTTTATGATCTTTGCAGGATTTGCTGTTTTATTCAAAAAGCAGTTTATCTTCGGAAAAAATTTTTCAAAAACATTCCCCGCTTTCAGCCTTTGGCTTAAAGCGGCCGGGGCAAGGTTTTGTTTTACGTTGCCTAACATTGTCTTTGCCGGAAAATGCGATAATGCGGTTGCCGCCGGAGATTCTTTCAGGACAATTTTGATATACGGTTACCAATTAACGGCAGACATATGGAAATATGCTCTTTATGTGTTTGCACTTTTAATCGGCGTAAAATTCTTATATCATGCTGCACGAAAAGCGATTGTTGAAAAAGAAAAAATCAACATTGATTTCAGATATATTTTTAACAAAGAGCGATTTACAAATAAAATCCCAAACTTATTGCTTTTCGGCGGTATCATGCAAATTGTTTCGCTGCCGGTTTATTATGGCGATGTTTGGTTTGGTGAAAATATTGTAACCGATACATTATACGCTTTGTTTTATCCTTGTCTGTTGTGGGGTGCTCTGATTATTTTGTTTATGAAAAAAATGGTTTGTTTTGATAATTTGTATAAACGGTATCCGAAAATTTCCGTCGGGTTAAAGTGGATAGGCATATTGCCGTATTTGGGTTTGCCGCTTTATCTGTCGTTTGTTGAAATGGGTTATGAACAAGCCGCACTTGTTTATGAAAACGCTGATAACCGGATTGTAGACTGGGTCAGTATTTATGCAGTGTTTCTGCAAATTTTAACATATATATTGTATGTTTTGGCCGTCATAGCATTTTTATATAAATTTTACCATGAAAAACGATCACAGAAAAAAAATAAAAATACGCCTTCTTTATGGGAAAATCTGATTGATTTGATAATGGCTCTTATACCTTAAATCGTTTTGATACAAAGCGATACAAAAGTTGGCAACGTGATACATCACGATACAAGACAAAAGCATATAAAGCATGTTAACCTTAGGCTCTTTAAGTCGTGCAGATGTTTCATCACCCCAGCTCCAAGCCTGTTTAAGCATCTTTTTTGCAATTTGTTTTTCAACCATATAAAAACCCGCCTCTCATAGGCGGGGTTAAAATTTACTTTTTGGCGGCAATCACTTTTAGTGCATCTTCCAAAGTTATGTCTTTGTCGCGCAAATCTTTCGGCAGGGCATAATTGGTTTTGCCGCACTTTAAATACGGTCCGTAACGGCCGGCGCTCAAATAAATTTCATTGCCGTCTTTGGGGTTTTTGCCTAAAGACTTGGCTTCCGGTTTGGCTGTCACATTTTGCAACAATTCCGCCGCACGTTCGGCGGTGATATTAAATATGTTGTCGTTTCCTGTCAGCGAACGTGATTTTGTACCTTGTTTGATATAAGGACCAAATTTACCGATGTTAACCTCAATGCCGTTGCCCAAATCTTTCGGCAAACTGATTAACACAACCGCTTGCTCAAAAGTCAACTCTTCGGGTTTAAGATTTTTCGGCAGCGCCATGCGTTTGGGTTTTTCGGTGGTAGCGGTGGCGTCTTCACCCCATTGTACATACCAACCGTAAGGACCTTTTTTCAAATATACATTGAGTGTTTTGTATTCGCCCAATTTTTTATCTTCAGGTTTTTCCGGCTTTGGCGCATCAAGGCTTTGCGCTTCTTCGTCCTTAACGTCGGTTAAGGGTTTGGTGTATTTGCACTCCGGATAATTGGAACAGCCCAAAAAGGCGCCGAACTTTCCGAGCTTGACACTCAAATGCCCTTTGCCGCATTCCGGACACAACCTTGGGTCGGAGCCGTCGGCTTTCGGCGGGAAAAGATGGTATGACAAAACTTCATCAATTTTACTGATAACGTCTTTAACCTGCAACGGCTGAACGGAATCAACATTCTTAATAAATTTTGCCCAAAAACCGGACAACAATTTTTTCCAGTCCATTTCGCCGGCGGAAACATCATCTAAAAATTCTTCCAACTGCGCGGTAAAATCATATTCCACATATTTTTTGAAATAATTTTCCAAAAAGACCGTTACAATCCGCCCGCGGTCTTCGGGAATAAAGCGCAGCTTTTCTACCCGAACATATTTGCGCTCCTGCAAAACGGCGATAATCGTGGCATAAGTAGAAGGCCGCCCGATGCCCAATTCTTCCAATTTTTTGACCAAACTTGCCTCGGTAAACCGCGGCGGCGGCGTGGTAAAATGCTGCTCGGGCTTAATCTCGCCCTTGTCAACATTTTCGCCTTCGTTGACATTGGGCAAAATCCGGTTGTCATCGTCTTCTTCACTGTCGTCCTTGCTTTCTTGATATAATTTCAAGAAACCGTCAAAGGCGATAACTTGCCCGTTGGCGCGCAGCAAAATCTGCTTATCGGCGGATTCCGAATCAATCGTTACACGGTCCAAAACTGCCGGATTCATCTGGCAGGCAACCGTGCGCTTCCAAATAAGTTCATAAAGTTTGTGTGCGTCCGCATCAAGTTTGATTTCCATTTTCTTGGGCGTGTTCATCACATCGGACGGACGAATCGCCTCATGCGCTTCTTGTGCGTTTTTGGATTTTGTTTTATATTCTTTGGCAACTTTGGGCAGATAAGCCTCGCCGAAATATTTTAAAATCGCCTCGCGGCAGGCGCTAATCGCCTCTTTGGAAAGATTGACCGCATCAGTACGCATATAGGTGATATAACCGTCTTCATAAAGTTTTTGCGCCACCTGCATGGTCTTTTTGGCTGAAAAACGCAGTTTGCGCGCTGCCTCTTGCTGTAAGGTGGAAGTGGTAAACGGCGGTGCCGGATAACGGTTGGCTTTTTTACGCTCAACGGAAGAAATATGGAAATTTTGTGCCTCAATTTTAGTTTTAGCCGCCATGGCTTTTTCTTCAGTATTGAGGTCAAATTTTTCCAGTTTTTTGCCGTCCAGATTAATCAAATGCGATGGAATGAGCGCTTTTTCTGAAGTAAGCAAATCAACATCAATCGTCCAATATTCTTCCGGCTTAAACTTTTCAATTTCTGTTTCGCGGTCGCAGATGAGCCGCAACGCCACCGACTGCACCCGTCCGGCGGATTTTGACCCCGGAAGTTTGCGCCACAATACCGGCGACAACGTAAACCCTACAAGATAATCAAGTGCGCGCCGCGCCATATATGCCGAAACCAAATTGTCATCAATTTGCCGCGGGTTTTTGATGGCCTCGGTCACCGCCGATTTGGTGATTTCATGAAACACCACGCGTTCAATCTTTTTGCCGGCAATTTTTTTACGCGCCGTCAATTCTTCCAAAATATGCCAGGCAATCGCTTCTCCTTCTCTATCCGGGTCGGAGGCCAGAATAATGGTATCACAGTCTTTTAAAGCGGCAATAATGTCGTTTAAGCGCTTTTTGCCACCGGAGCTTAATTCCCAAGTCATGTCAAAATCATGATCGGGATTGACCGAACCGTCTTTACTCGGTAAATCGCGAATATGCCCGAAACTGGCGAGCACTTTATAGTCGCTGCCCAAATATTTATTGATTGTTTTGGCTTTGGCCGGAGATTCTACAATAACCAATTTCATCGGTTTTTCCTGTTCTTCTGGTTTTTCAAAAACAATGTGCTGCCGCCTGAACGCTCCACGATACCATCAAGCTCCAGTTCGGTAATTTGCATCATGGTGCGTGCCGTGTCTTGTCCTGCAAGGCGGATAAGTTCATCAACTTCAATGCCGGTTGCCGGAATTAAATCTGTCAAAGGCAAATCAGAAACAGCATCAGCCTTTTCGGTCTGAAGGGGAATATTGTCGCTTTTTTGCTCTTTGTCAAGAGGGTTTGCAAACAAATCAACCTCGGCAAAAGCTTTTATCTGCCGGTTTTGAGTAAACGCCAGCGTGTTTAAGATATCTTCAGCGGATTCGGTTAAATATGCGCCGTCGCGAATAAGTTGATTGCAACCGGCAGAACGCCCCTCTAAAGGCGAACCGGGAACGGCGAAAATATCTTTGCCTTGTTCAAGCGCCATCCGCGCCGTAATTAACGAACCGGAATTGAGCGAAGCTTCCACCACTAACGTGCCGGCACTCAAAGCCGAAACCAAGCGGTTGCGCCGCGGAAAATTAGCCGCCTGCGGCTGCGTGCCGAGTGCAAATTCGGAGATAATCGCGCCTTGCGCACAAATTTGTTCGTATAAGCCTTGGTTTTCATTTGGATACGCCACATCAACACCGGTGCCTAAAACGGCGATGGTCGTGCCGTGCTCTTTTCTTGCAAATAAGGCGCCTTTATGTGCTGCGGCATCTATGCCCCGCGCCATTCCCGAAACGACGATAACTTCATTTTCGGTTAAATCATAAGCGATTCTGGAAGCGATTTTCCGCCCGTTGACCGAGGCGTTACGCGCACCGACGATGGAAACCATGGCGGGATAATTTAAAATATCCGTCCGCCCTTTAACATATATAACCGGCGGTGCATCGTTGAGCTGGTTAAAATTTTCGGGATAATTTTCATCGCCCCGAACAATAATCCGGACATTGAGCCGTCGGGCATTTTCCAGTTCATACGCAGCGTCTTTGCGTGAAAACAGCGCCTGCTTTGCCGCAAGCGCTTTCAAACATTCCGCCGCCGTACCGTATTGTTCAAGCAATTTATAAAAACGAACCGGTCCGATACCGTCGGTGTTAATCAGCTGAATCCAATCAATCAGGTTATCTTCGGTCACGTTTATTTACTTCTTCTTACTTTTTGTTTTGTTCTGTTTTTTTGATGACGATTTTTTAAAATTTATTTTGGTCTCTTCGCCTTTCAAGAGCCTGATGATATTGGCACGGTGCTTAAAAATAACCAAAACAACGATAAGGGTGTAAAACAGCGTATAAACCTGCGGCAAAACAAAGAAAGAAACAAACGGAATAATAACCGCCGCAGTTAAGGCCGACAAAGAAGAATAACGGAAAATTACGGCCATCAACACCCATACTAAAAGCGCGACCAAAGCAATCGGCCAATAAGTGACGAGCAAAAGCCCGAACGCCGAAGAAACGCCTTTGCCGCCTTTGAACTTGAGCCACACCGGAAACATATGCCCGACCACCCCGCACGAACCGGCGATTAAAGCGCCCAAAAGAGCGGTAGTTGCCGGCCAACCGAAGATAAAACACAGTTCATTCGGCACGACTTTAAGCGCAATAAATGCTGCAATAGCCGCTTTAAAAGCGTCCAATAAAATAGTAACAAGCGCCAAAGATTTGCTGCCGGTAACCCGTAATACATTAGTGGCGCCGATATTGCCCGAACCGGACTTTCGGATATCGCCATAACCGGCAAGCTTGGCAAGCACCAAACCAAAGGGAATTGAACCCAAAAAATAACCGCCCAAAGCGCATAAAACAAAAATTAAAGAAAAACTCATGCCGGCCTCCTGCCATTAAAAACTATCTCCGCCACTATAAACACAAACTTTTCTTAATTTCAATCTTTTTATAAAGCTTTTAGGATATTTGAAAACTCTAAATTTTCCAACTGACGATTATATTAGCTTCTTCGCCGTCGCCGAAGTTTGTACAGACGGTATAAATATCATCCAAGGACACGTCCTTAAAACATAATTGGTTTTCTGAACAATAGCTATCGCCGTATATCTGATTAACTGCAGTTATGGCCGGCAAAGATCTCGATTCCACATAGTAAAGGTTTGAGCTGTTTTCTTTGGCGACGGTCAGGATGTTGCGGCAGATTTCCAGATTTTGATTTGATTTTTTTATTAGCTCGGGATTGAGCTCCACCAAAATTTGCGGTATGTTTTGATAAGCGGTGCGAATACTCATGCGCACACCGAAAACGTCATATAATAATCCGTTATTGTTAATCATTTCTGTCGGAATTTCGCCCATTTTTACAAATACGGAAGTTAAATCTTTTCCTTGTTCGGTAGATTCACTAAATGAACCATGATATCGCGCCACGGCATTAAAAACAGTATTGATTTGCTCGGCTTGCTTATTAAGTTTATATTTCATCATCGCTTTTGAATAGCCGGAAATCGCCCCGACCGAAAGCACCCCGATTATCGCCAGTACCCCCAACATCTCCACCATGGAACGCCCGCATAATGGCACATCTGCTTGCAGCTTTTTGTTGTGTACCGGAGAAGAAAAGCTAAAAAAATCAAACAAATTCATCAAAAGAACTCCTAAAATTGCAAAAATACCTATTTGCTCGTCATTCTAAACCGTTTTTTTTTTTTGCAATTTTAAAGAGTCTCGTGGGGATAACTTGCGCGTAGCAGGTGTTTTTTTATCTTTTTTTCATAAATTGTTAACCGCTTGCAAAAAGATAATGACAAACCGTTGAAAGTCGTTAATATAAAGTCATTATTTTATAATAATGAGGAAAAATGATGCAGCCTTTGTATAAACGAATACTATTAAAAATCTCCGGCGAAGGTTTGATGGGTGAACGCGAGTTCGGAATGTCGGCAGAGGTCATAGCGGGTCTTGCCGCACAAATCAAACAAATTCGTGGATTAGGTGTTGATGTGTGTATTGTTGTCGGTGGCGGCAACATCTTTCGCGGTGCCAAAGAGGCGTCCAAGGGGATAAATCGCAGTGTGGCTGATCAGGTCGGCATGCTGGCTACCATTATGAATGCGCTTTACCTGCAAGACGCGTTGGAAAAAATCGGCATAGATGTTCGGGTTATGTCCGGTTTAAGCGTGCCGCAGGTGTGCGAGCCTTATATGTATCGCAAAGCATTGCAACATCTTGCGAAAGGCCGCGTAATTATTTTTGCGGCCGGTACCGGCAATCCGTATTTTACGACCGATACCGGAGCGGCGTTGCGTGCTTCGGAGATGCAGTGCGATGCCTTGCTCAAATCAACACAGGTTGATGGCGTTTATGATGCCGACCCGCGTCAAAATCCGGATGCTCGGCGTTTTGAAACTATCGGCTATGATGAGGTAATTGAAAAACGTTTAGGGATTATGGATACGGCGGCGGTGGTTCTCGCTAAAGAAAGCAAAGTGCCGATAATTGTGTTCAGCCAAAAAGAAAAGGATTCTTTGTTGAATGTGGTTTGCGGTCATGGAAAATATACGATAATCAAATAAAAATTGCAGAGGTAGTTATGTCAGATTTTAATGAAATTAAAAACGATGCCAAAAATAGAATGGATAAGACTTTGGAATCTTTGCGGGCTGATTTTGGCAGCCTGCGTGCCGGACGGGCGCATGCCAGTTTGCTGGACGGTATCATGGTTGAAGCCTATGGCAGTTTTACGCCGATTTCACAAGTGGGAACGGTGAATGTTCCGGATCCGCGTACCTTGTCGGTCAGCGTGTGGGATAAGAGCTTGGCTAAAAGTGTGGAAAAGGCTTTGCGTGAAAGTGATTTAGGGTTAAATCCGGTTTCTGATGGTGCGCTTATCCGTATTCCGATTCCGCCATTGAGCGAGGAGCGCCGCAAAGAATTGGTTAAAGTTGCCGGAAAATACGCCGAACAAAATAAGGTGGCGATTCGCAATATTCGCCGCGATGCGTTGGATGAAGTCAAAAAGTTGAAAAAAGACAATCTGATTTCGGAAGATGAGGAAAAGCGCTTTGAAAATGAAATTCAAAAACTAACCGACGATTCTATCAAAAAAATTGATGAGGCGTTGGAAAATAAAGAAAAAGACATTATGCAGGTTTAGGACTTTTAACGTGACGAATAAGCTGGAACACATTGCTGTTATTATGGACGGCAACGGTCGCTGGGCGGCCAAACGCGGTTTGCCGCGCAATGCAGGGCATAAAAAAGGTGCCGAAGTTGTCATAGAAGTGGCAAAGGCAGCCAAAGAACTCGGCGTAAAATTTTTAACATTGTATGCCTTTTCAACTGAAAATTGGAAACGCAGTCGTGAAGAAGTAGATGGTTTGATGAATTTATTGCGAGAATATTTGGCTAAAGACTTTAAGGAGCTGAAGGAAAATGATGTCCGGATTCGTTTTATCGGCGAACGTCAGATGCTGGCTGATGATATTGTTGCAAAAATGGAAGAGCTGGAAAAATCCACGGCGCAAAACAAAAGTTTGGGGTTGCAGATTGCTTTAAGTTATGGTTCCAGACAGGAAATTTTGCATGCGGTTAAGCAAATTGCCGCTGAAGTGAAATCTGGCGATATTTCATTAAAAGATATTGATGAACAAACTTTTTCTGCTATGCTCTATACAGCCGGTGTCCCCGATCCGGATTTGGTTATACGCACCAGCGGTGAGCAGCGGATTAGTAATTATCTGTTGTGGCAAATAGCCTATGCCGAGTTTTTCTTTACAAAAACTTTATGGCCGGACTTTAACAAAAACGAACTGCGGGAAATAATTGAAAATTATCAAACAAGGGAGAGAAGATATGGGAAAGCCTGAAGCGAAAAATGAAAAGAAACTCGGTTCATTGGCAAAACGTACGGCGGCAGCGCTTGTCATGCTGCCGATAGTGATTGGCTCGTTGTGGATGGGATATCCTTTTGTTGATGTGTTAACCTTAATTGTCGGCGTTTTGTTGGCTTGGGAATGGAGCAACATGGTTCCCAATCGCAATGCTTCCACTTATATGGCGGCTTATATAGTTTCGTTAGCGGTTGCTTTGCTAGTGTATGATATGAAAGCCGTTTGTGTAACGATGGCATTGGCGTGTTTTTATGTATGGGCAAAAGCTCGTCGTGAACAACATTGCTGGTTGTTGGTGTTGGGCGTCCCTTATATTTCTGTTGGTGTCGGCGCGCTTTTGTGGCTGTATCGTGATGTCTTCATTTATCATCCTTATAATTTTTATATGACGCTGTGGTTTTTTATTATGGTTTGGGCCATGGATATCGGGGGCTATATTGTCGGCAGTACGCTCAAGGGGCCAAAACTGGCGCCTAAAATCAGTCCCAACAAAACATGGGCCGGATTAATCGGCGGCGTGTTCTTTGCTGTTTTAGCAAGTTTGTTATATTTTTACATTTTATCTTTGCCCGGAATTATGAAGGTGAATGCTGATGTTCAGACGTTTTTTGCTGTTTTGGGCGGTGCAATTGCAGCCTTCTCGCAAATCGGCGATTTGATTGAATCTGCCATCAAGCGCAGGCTCGGTTTGAAAGATGCCAGCAATATAATCCCCGGCCATGGCGGTGTTTTTGACAGAGTTGACGGGTTGATTTTTGCGGCACCGTTTGTTTGCTGGTTGTTTGCATACGGCTTATGGCTTTTCTAAAAAGCGGCAGGTAAAAGAAAATGGAATGGTTTTTTAATATTTTTTATTATGTCTTGCCTTTTTTGGTTTTATTGGGCGTGCTGGTTTTTGTGCACGAATTCGGACATTTTATCGTTGCGCGGTTGGTCGGCGTTGAGGTTAGTGCTTTTTCCATCGGCTTTGGTAAAGAGCTGTGGGGCAGAGTAGATAAAAAGGGGACGCGTTGGAAAATCTCGGCCATACCGTTAGGTGGTTATTGCCAGTTTTTAGGTGATGCCGATGCTTCATCCACCACAACGGATAATCAGGTGGTCACGCTTTCGGAAGATCAGAAAAAAAGAGCGTTTCCGTACCAAAGTCCGGTTAAAAAATTGGCGATTGTCTTGGCTGGTCCGGGGTTTAACTATCTGTTTGCAATTCTGATTTACACGGCTTTATTTGCAACGTTGGGTACATTTACGTTTCCGCCGATTGTCGGGGAAGCGGTACCGGAAGGCGCCGCGGCACAGGCTGGTATTATGAAAGGCGACCGCATATTAACAATCAACGGTCAAAAAATTTCCGATTTTTCGGAAATATCAAGAGAGGTGGCAATGGCTGCCGATCGGCAGGTGGATATAGATGTCCGTCGCGGCGATGAAGTGCTGAATTTTAGATTTCCTTTAACGGAAATCACTATGGAGCAAAGCGATGGCACAACCACCAAGCAGTATATGTTGGGCATCAAATCCGTTACCACGATTGAGAGCGGACATAAGCGTGTTTCTCTACCCAAAGCTTTTGTTTTGGCTGTTGATGAAACTTGGGAAGTGACAATCACGACGTTACGTGGTGTCGGCCAAATGCTGACCGGCAAACGTAGCGGTGAAGATGTCGGCGGTGTTATTCGCATTGCCGAAATGACCGGAGATATCAGTAAAAGCCAAGGATGGCTTGATTTCGTTGTGTTTATGGCTTTGCTTTCCATAAATTTAGGCCTGATTAACTTATTTCCGATTCCGGTTTTAGATGGTGGTAACGTGGTAATTTACTTATTGGAAATTATCAGCGGTCGGGAGATAAACGATCGTGCAAAGGAATATTTATTTCGTTTCGGTTTGTCGTTGTTGGTGGCTTTAATGATATTTGCCACATGGAATGACGTTGTACACTTGTTTGATCGGTGGTTTAACACTTAAAAAGGGATTTTATCATGAAAAAACAATGGTTTTTTACGGTTCTGACGACATGCTTTTTATCTGGTAATGTATGGGCAGCGGATTTTTACGTGCGCCGGATAGATGTTAACGGTTTACAGCGTGTGGAAAAAGAAACCGTTTTGGCATATTTGGATGTTCAGAGTGATAAAAATGTTTCGCAAGAGCAAATGGATGCGGCGTTTAAAAATTTATATGCGACCGGTTTGTTTGCCGACATTAAAATGGATATGGCCGCAAACGGAGTTTTGAAATTAACCGTGGTTGAAAATCCGCTAATCGGAGAAAGAGCTTTTGATGGTAATAAAAAGCTTGATGATAAGATTTTAGAAACCGAGGTACAAAGCGCGCCCAATACCATATACAACCGCGCTAAAGTGCAACAAGACGTCCGCCGCATTTTGGAAGTGTATAAAAGAGCCGGTCGCTATGCGGTTGAAGTTGAACCCAAAATGATAGAACGTGATGAAAACCGTGTTGATTTGATTTTTGAAATTGATGAGGGGCCGGAAGCCAAAATCAATAAAATTAATTTCTTTGGCAATAAGCATTATTCTTCGCCGGACTTGCAAGAGGTTATCATGAGTAAAGAGAGCCGCTGGTATCGGATTTTTTCCAGTGCCGAAACTTATGATGCTGAAAAAATGAATTATGATAAAGAGCTGTTGCGTCGGTTTTATCATCAGCGCGGATATGCCGATTTTCGCGTTGTGTCGGCAGTGGCGGAGCTGGCGCCGAATAAAAAGTCTTTTATTCTTAATTTTACGTTAGAAGAAGGAAAGCGCTATAAAATTGGTGAAATAAAAGTGGATTCGGCCATAAGTGATGTTCCGGTTGAAAAACTGTTCCGTGAGGTAACATTTAAATCCGGCAGTTGGTATAATGCCGATGAGGTTGAAAAATCAATATCCGGCATTACCGATGAACTGGGCAGAAGAGGCTTTGTTTTTGTTGATGTTTTGCCGGTTTTAAATAGAAATACCGAAAGCAATACCATGGATGTGATGTTTAAGATTAAGGAAGGTGAACGCACGTTTGTCAACCGAATTAACATTTCCGGTAACGCACATACATTAGATGAGGTTATTCGCAGAGAGTTCCGCTTGGATGAAGGCGATGCTTTCAATGTTTCCAAAATTCAAGATTCGCGCCGTAATATTGAAAATTTGAATTATTTTAGCAAGGTGGATATTCAATCCGTGCCGGTAGATGCCAGCAAGGCGGACATTAATGTTGATGTTGAAGAAAAATCCACCGGATATTTCAATATCGGCATCGGTTATTCAACCGTGAACGGCGCTTTAATTCAAGGCGGCATCACTGAAAATAATTTTCAGGGAAAGGGTCAGCAATTAAGCGTTGACGGTAGCGTTTCCGAACGTTCTAAAGATTATTCCATGAGTTTTACCGAGCCATACTTTTTAGGCCGACGTTTAAGTGCCGGTGCTGATATCTTTTACAGTGATGAAGATTATCAAGACGAAAGCTCGTATGACAGTTCATCAACCGGTGCCAGAATCCGTTTTGGTTGGAATTATACGGATGATTTGTATCAGGTTGTCCGTTACACGTTGCGTCAAGATGAGATTAAAGATGTTAAAGATTATGCGTCCATTTACATCAGAAACGAAGAAGGTAAAAGCACCGGTTCGGTTATCGGTCAAACCTTAATTTATGACAAACGCGACAATGCTATCCGCACCAAAGAAGGTTATTATCTTTCATTTGGAAATGATATTGCCGGTGCTGGTGGCGATGAAAAATATTTTAAGTTTGATGTTCGTGCGTATAAATTTTTCACTGTTTCCGATTACTGGACGTTTAAGTTTTATGCCAACGGTGGCTACATTTTAGGTTATGGCGGCGAAGATGTTCGTTTGTCACAACGTTATTATCTGGGAGGTAACACGTTGCGAGGTTTTGCTTTTGGCGGTATCGGCGCACGTGATAAAGCAACGGATGATGCACTGGGCGGCAACTGGGTGGCGTACGGCGGTGCTGAAATGTCATTCCCGATAGGTTTAGATGAAGTCGGCATCCGCGGCCGCACATTTTTTGACATCGGTATGATTGGTAAGCCGGACAATATTGATACGCATCTTGTGGATTACTCTTCCAAACCGCGTGCTTCAATCGGTTTTGGTTTTGAATGGTTCTCACCGATGGGTAAAATTGACATAGACTTTGGTTTCCCGATCATGAAAGAAGATTATGATGAGACGGAAGTCTTCCGTCTGAATTTCGGAACCAGTCTGTAATAATATGGAATACCGCTTCGGGCGGTATTCTCTTTGGGAGAAAGCTTATGATTGATAAAAATTTTTATAAAAACAACGGTCCGTTTACGCTGGCTCAAGTTGCGGAGATAACCAATGCGGTTTTAGCCGATGTGGGTCAAGCGGAAGAAAAAATTCATGAAATTGCTTCTATGGAAAATGCCGGCGCAAGAGATATATGTTTTTTCTATGACCGTAAAGCCAAAGAAAAAGCCGGCAATATCAAAGCCAAAGCCTGTATCACCAATGAAGATTTAAAAGCTTTTGTTCCTGCAGGCGTTGCGGTACTGATTTGTACAGATCCCAAAATGGCGTTTTTGAAGTTAAACAAAGCCTTGTATGCGGAATACACACCGACAGCCGGCATTGATTCCACGGCACGGATAGACCCTAGTGCCAAAATTGGCAAAAATTGTTTTATTGGGGCGCACGTTGTCATAGAAGAAAACGTAATTATCGGCGATAATTGCCGTTTAGAAGCCGGATGCGTCATTGCCCGTGGTTGTCAAATCGGCAATGCCTGCCGGATAGGCGTAAATGCATATATTTCATACTGTCTTATGGGTAGCAACTGTTATATATACAGCGGTGCGCGCATTGGTTGCGATGGTTTTGGTTTCAATTTTGAAAACGGCTGTCATGTCCGAATTCCTCAAATTGGCCGCGTAATTATCGGTAATGATGTTGAAATCGGCGCCAACACCTGCGTTGACCGCGGCGCTTTGGATGATACTGTTATTGGCGATGGCTGTCGTATAGATAATTTGGTACAGATTGCCCACAATGACAAAATGGGCAGGGGATGTGTGATTGTATCACAAACGGGCATTGCCGGTAGCTGCACTTTTGGCGATTATGTGGTTTGCGGTGGCCAAAGTGGTTTTGCCGATCATTTAACGGTTGGTAGCGGCGCCCAGATTGCGGCTCAATCCGGCATCATGCGCGATATTGCGCCCGGCGCGGTAGTTATGGGCTCTCCGGCAGTGCCGTTTAAGGATTATATGCGTCAGGTTTCGTTTTTACAACGCAACAGCAAAAAATAGCTTGCCATAATCTTAAAAATATGTTTTGTTCAATTGGATTTTAAAATTAAAGAGGTAAAAAGATGTCTGAAATTAAGGTTTATCATATTGAAGATATTATGAAAATGTTGCCGCACCGCTATCCGTTTTTGTTGGTGGATCGTCTGGAGGTTGAAGCTCCGGGGGAAAAGGGCGTCGGCATTAAAAATGTCACGATGAATGAAGAGTTTTTTCAAGGACATTTCCCTGGCAATCCGGTAATGCCCGGCGTTTTGCAAATTGAGGCCATGGCGCAAACGGCTGGAGCAGTTGTCATTTCTGCGCATGAGGATTTTGCCGAGCAAAAACGCAGTGTTTTGTTTATGTCCATAGACGGCGTTAAATTCCGTAAACCGGTCAAACCCGGTGACCAACTCCGGATGCACGTTGAAAAAATCAGAGAACGTCGCAATGTCTTTGTTTTTAAGGGACAAAGCATGGTGGATGGTCAGGTTGTTTCTGAAGCTGAATTTACAGCCATGATTGTTGAATAATTCATAAAAAAAGAAAAAACAAAATTCCTGCTTTTTTACAAAGAAAGCAGGTTTTTTTTATTGTATTTTAACATAATTTCACGTATAATTTATATTAAGTATTGTCATGGCAATACTTAAAGGTAAGACATTGCATTTGTATTACCTGCCCGAGGGATTGGGATTGTTATAAATTGTTTCTTATAAGGTGTTGGATATGAGCAAATTTTTTAAATCTAAAATTGCTCTGCCGGTTGCAGTTTTCACAATGGGCATCGGCAGTGCTTTCGCCGCATTAAACTGCACCACGCCGCCTAGTTGCGTGGAAATGGGTTATTCGGCGGATTCTGTTGATGGCTGTGAGAGTTATGTATATTGCCCGTTTGATACGAGTTATAAAGCTTGTGTAAAATTCGGCGTGCAGGAATGTACATCGGGCTATGCTCGTGCTGCCGAAAACTGTGGCAAACAAGGTGCTGAAGGTTGGGAATTAGGTTTAACCTCTGATGAGGTTGGCTGTTTCAACTGCGTTGTGAAGACTTGCCCAACCGGCACATCCACAACGTTAAGACCCGTGTCGCCGCAAAACGAGGATGGCACCACCGTTCAAGTGATTAAGGCCTATAGCGGCGATAAGGCATGTGTCCAAACAGACACCTGTGATCTTAACTATGCTTATGCCGACAAAGGTTGTGGCACAAATATGGAAATGGGAACAAGAAAAGGCAAGCTTTTGAAAGG
>CALXZI010000009.1 GCA_944393205.1 uncultured Alphaproteobacteria bacterium
AACGTCAATTTCTACGGAATTATAAACCGTTTTTTTTTTTTGCAATTTTAAAGAGTCTCGTGGGGATAAGTTGCAACCGACCAATGGATTTCGTTGCTTGTTAGGGGCGGAACTGTTTTATTCGTCGTTATACAACGACAAGTAGCTTGACAAAAAACGACATGTGAAATAATATAACAACATCAGATACTTATTAATGAATATTATTAACTTAACATAAAAAAGATGAACAAATTTGTTAATTGCTATGTAGAAAGTGAACACATGGTAAAAGGTACGCGAAACGAACTTTTGTCTTATGTTCGCGAGAATGGCCTTTACGAAGAATCGCAACTTGCCTTAATTCGCAGGGGTGACCATGAAATACTCATGGCCTATATTTCATCTCGTGCTTTCTCAAACCGAGCCGAAGAAGCTCTGATCTTACGCGGAAATCATGAGGAAATCATGGCTTATGTGTATAGATATCATTTAAGCTCTGAAGGTAAAAAACGCCTGTTTGAACGCGGCGACCAAGTGGAAGTCAACCTTTACAGGCAGCTTGAGGATGAATATTATTAAAAACAAAGAGGCTTGTGCAATTTATTGTGCAAGCCTCTTTGTATGTATGGTGGAAAATTAAAATCGCCGATACCGATATCCGTATAAGCCTATCCGGATCTTAATAAAAAAATCAGTGGTAATCATAAAACAAAGTTTGAATTTATGAAGCCGAGTGAGAGATGATTTTGGCAATCGGACGGTAGCTTTGGCGATGTTCCGGAGTTATACCATATTTTTTTAAGCCTTCTATATGGGCTTTGGTTCCGTATCCGGCGTTTTTTTCAAAGCCGTAAAAAGGATATTTTTGTGCCAGCTCCGTCATCAGGCGGTCGCGGTATACTTTAGCCATGATTGAAGCGGCGGCAACCGAATATGATGTTGCATCGCCTTTAATCAGTGTTTTACACGGACAGGGGAATGTTTTCGGCAGACGATTGCCGTCAATAATTGCCATGTCGGGAAGTTTCGGCAGCTTTTCCACAGCCCGCCGCATGGCTAAAAAGGTTGCCTGCAAAATATTCATATCATCAATTTCCTGCGCGGAAGCCTCGCCGATGCCATAATTTAATTTGCCGTTTTGTGCCTCTTGTTTAAGGAGTTCGTAAAGTTCTTCACGTTTTTTGGCGGAGAGTTTTTTTGAATCGTTTAATGAATTTATGAGAGTCGGATTGATGTGGCGAGTATAAAAAACAACAGTAGCTGCAACCACAGGTCCTGCCCATGGTCCGCGGCCGGCTTCGTCAACACCGGCAATCAATCCCTGATATTTGCTTTCTTCATTCCAATCAGGCATTATGCTTCTCCTTTTGCTTTAAGAGTTAGCATAAATAAGTATAAGATTCAAACGTTATTTCTGATGGTCTTATAAATCTTGTTTCAGCTTACCGCATTTTATCCGGTATAAGAGTTAATTAAAAAATATTGACAAAAAAGACAAATTGTAGTAATGATATATATGTAAACTTAAAAATTAAAGAATTATGAGAGAGATAAAAAATGATCCTCAAGTGGTTGAGTTCGTCCGCTTGATGGAAAAGAAAAACTTTTCAGAACTGAATAATATGTTAAAGAAAGGATTTAATCCCAATTCAACTTATGAAAGATGGGAAAGTTTTTCTTATGACAACGGAGCTATTTACGGAGGAAGCGCTATTGTTTCTTACCGGATGATAGAACTGCCCATTGTAAAAATTTGCCCGGCTCTGAAAAAACTCTTGGAGCATTATGGGGCAAAAACCAAGGAGCAGGAAGAGTGGGAAAAATATCAGGCGGAAAGGGCTGCAGAAGAAGCGGAAGTTGATAGACTTCTGAACGAGTAGTCCTTTACTCTGAAAAATTAAAAAAGGTTTGAGTTTCAGCTCAAACCTTTTTTCTTTTATAAAACCGGCTTGTTATTACAAAATAACATATTCAATTTTATTATATCCGGCTTCAATTACATTGATGCGCAAATCATTAATCACAATGGTCTGCTGACCGGTCGGAAAGATAAATTCTTCCGCTTTACCGTTATCACCTAAAGTTGTGTATGTGAAACGCATATAGTTATTGACAATACCGTCATAGCGCAATTCCCAACCTTCTAAAACTTCAGTGTTTTCCGAGCGCGTGGTAACCACCGGTGTAAATACGATATCTTCCGGTTCAGGGAAAAAGACAATATCCAACACAGCCAAACGTCCGTCAACGATACGGCCGATTCTGTCAAACAGCTCACCATTTTCGTTAATCATCAAAATATCGCCGCTTTTTCCCTGACGCACCAACAAATATTTTGTACCGTTGAAAGTGGTCTCGCCAAATGCGTCAAATTTGCTGCCTTTCTTAATGGTTAACGGCGAATAGCTGGAACTCATAACGGCGTTTTTATTAACGGTCAAAGTTTCCGAACCGTAAAAATCCGTCCGATGTGTGCGGCTAAAGGCCATAACATTACCAACTTTGGTAATTAAGACCTGATTGCGTTCAATATCATCTTCTGTAATGGTTTTGCTTTCAGTCAGATATTCATCGCCGTTTTTGGTATCATAATAGAAAATTTCTTCCGTCTGCCAAATTTGGAAAAATTTATTACGGCCATGAAAAATGTCCATATCTCCGGCATAAATACAAGCCGAGAGCATAGAAAGGGATAAAAGTGCGGCTAATTTTTTCATCGGATTAATCTCTTTTTTAATGTTTAAACATATTCTATGTCGTAATATAGATTAAATTTGGTAAACAAATCAATAACAAAAGAGATGATATGAAGAAGAATTTATCCGAATGCCTGATGATAAAGTTTGAACCGGTGGAAAATATTCCGGCCGATCTGGCTGATTTTCTGGATAATTATTTTATGGTAACGGCTTGTAATTATAAAGATGACGGCACGGAAGAATATGTCGGTTATGCCGCCATGAATTTTGATGCCGATGACCTTAAACAACAGGCGGTTGCAATCGGTGTTAAACTTTTGCCTTATACAGTTGAAAAATTGACCAGCCAAAACTGGCTTGCCGATAACGTGATTGAATTTCCGCCGATTGAAGTGGCTGATTTTTGTGTTTACGGCGTGCATGAAAAACAAACGCCGCAAACAGATAAACTAGCCATAAGAATATATGCCGCCACGGCTTTCGGATCATCGCATCAGACGACAAAGTCTTGCTTGCAAGCCATAAGTGATTTGAGTGTATCGGGTGCAAAGCATCAAAAAATTTTGGATATGGGTACCGGTTCGGGCATTTTGTCGCTGGCTTGCGCCAAGCTCTGGGCAAAAGACGAACCGCATATCGTGGCCGCCGATATTGATGCAGAATCAGTCAATGTGACGGCGCAGAATGCTTATGACAATCATCTGGAAAAATATATTGATGTGGTGCAAAGCGATGGTTATCAAGCGGAAATTATCAAACAAAATGCACCGTATGACATTATCTTGGCTAATATTTTAGCCCGACCGTTGATTGAAATGGCACCTTTGCTTGCCACGCATTTGGCATCAGGCGGCCTTGCCGTTCTTTCCGGTTTTGTGGACGATCAGATTGAATGGGTGGTTTCTGCCCATGAAAAGCAGGGTCTGAAACTATTAAAAGTATATGATATGGATAATTGGCATGCGGTGTTGATGGAGAAACAACAATGAGCTTAAAAGAACTGCAAAAACATTTGAAAGATAAAAATATTCCGGCTTTTTTTCAGCCGATGTCCAATATGTTTTTGGGGCAGGATATTTTGCCGGAAGAAAATAAAATCAGAGCGTTGACGGGTTTTGGGGGTTCGGCCGGAATGTTGCTTGTAACGCCTGAAAAGGCTTGGCTTTTGGTGGACGGACGTTATGCCATACAGGCACGTTATGAAACTAACCCCAAAGAAGTTACGGTGACAGACAGCCGAAATTTTTTCCTGACACTTGGTTCATTGTGTCGTGAAAATCAGATTCAAAAACTTTTTTATAACCCGTGGTGTGTTTCGGTTAAAAATGTGCGCTATTTTTGTAAAGTCTTTTCAGATATCGTGTTGCAGGAAGATAAAGATTTAACAAACCCGCTTTTATCGTCCAAACCGGTTGAGGTTTTTGCTCATGATATTAAATACGCTGGCAAGAGTGTGGCGGAAAAATGTGCCGAAGTCGCCGCAAAAATTCCTTCTGATTGCGCCGCATTGTTAATAACCTCCGCCGATCAGGTTTCATGGCTGATGAATCTGCGTTCGCACACTTTGCCGGACACGCCGGTTTTACGGGCTTATGCGCTTTTGGATCGCTCAGGCATAGCATGTGTTTATGCCGATGGTTGTGTTTATGAGGGGATTAAGCCGTTGAGCGCGCTTGCGGCCGATTTGCAAACATATCACGGCCAATCTGTTTTGGCGGATATGGCCGATACACCGCAACAAATTTTAAATATACTGCCGGAAGGCGTTGATTTGTGCTTTAAAGATTTTAATCCTGCCGCAAAAATGAAGCTTATCAAAAATGAGACCGAATTGGCAGGTTACAAAAACGCTCATCTCCGTGACGGCGTTGCCGTCAGTAAATTTTTGTGTTGGTTGGAAAACCACCGACAAGGCATGACCGAGTGGGATGTTGTGCAAAAACTGGGCACATTCCGCCGTCAGCAAGATTTGTTTTTTTCCGAAAGTTTCGGCACGATTGCTGCGGTTGGTGCCAATGCGGCGGTGGTGCATTATCAGCCGTCGGAAAAAAACTGTGCGGTGCTTGAAGATAATACGGTGTTGTTGTTAGACAGCGGTGCGCAATATTATGACGGCACAACTGATGTTACCCGTACCATTGCTTTGGGAACGCCTTCAGAAGAAATCAGAAAAGCCTTCACTTATGTGCTGAAAGCGCATATTGCTTTGGCAACGGCACGTTTCCCCGAAGCCACATCCGGAAATGCGCTTGATACAATTACCCGTGCCCCGTTATGGCGGCAGGGTATGGATTATGCTCACGGCACCGGACACGGTGTCGGGCATTTTGCCAATGTGCATGAAGGGCCGTTTGCGATTAGTGCGGTTAATCCGTTGCCGATTTATTGCAATTATGTTACCTCCAATGAGCCGGGGTATTATAAAGAAGGCGCTTTCGGTATCCGAATTGAAAATATGGTTTATACCGTGCCGGCGGAATATAATGGTTATTTGAAATTTGAAAACCTAACCTTAATTCCTATTGATAAACGCTTGATTGATAAATATTTGTTAAGCAGCGAAGAGCAGAGCTGGTTGAACGATTATCATCAAAAAGTGTTTAACTGTTTAGCACCTTATATGAATGCCAATGAGCAAAAATGGTTAGAAGCTTCCTGCTCCCCGCTTTAAAATTAAAGACGGAGGGAATATGAACAAATTTTTGCTGGCAGGTGTTTTGGCCTGTCTGATGATTTTAAATGTGCAGGCGCAGACCGCCTTTGATGATAATTTTGCCGATAATAAACCGTTGCGGGAATATTTTGCCGCCGATGCCAATAATGAAAACAAGTCAATCATTTATCTCTTTTATAACGGCGAACAATGTTTTGATTGTCCTCAAACTATTGAAATGGTTGAAAATTTGTATAATGAAGAATATGCCGAACTTTATAGTTTGTTTGTGATTGATTATACGCAAGATAATGGTTTTGATTATGCTCAAACTTATGATTTATTTGCGCCGCTTGCTCTTGTCTTGGTCAAAATTCAAAACGGTGAGATGTTGGGCTACCGCAAACTTAATGATCTCAACATTCAAAGCGGAGATAATGAATTTTATACCCGCTATTTAAGCGAAGAAATTAACAACTTTTTAGGCGATTCGGATATTTAGAAATTGCCCGTGCTTAAATGATTGATTCTGATTTTTAAATCATTGAGTTTTAATTTTAAATTGGCGGAAGGATTTTCTTTTTCAGCGGCTTTTATCTGACGCCGCGCCGTTTCAAAATTTTTAATTCCGACGTTGTATTGTGCGGCGGCGTAGTACATTTCCGCCGATTGATTATTTTCTTGATAAGCGCGGGAAAGCAACAGCCAAGCCGTTAAATTCGGTCGCTTTAGTTGAACTTGATTTAAGATGATAATAATTTCTTTTAAGGTTGTTTTATCATGCGGTACTTCCAAGGCGGTTTGCGCCCAACCGAGCAGAATATCGGGAGAGTCCGGTTTTAAACGCCGTGCGTATTCATAAGCAGACAATGCCGTTTCAAGCTTGCCGCTTTCCAATAAAAACTGCCCTTTTAGTTCATAAAAATATGGATTGTTTGGCTGTTCGGCAATCAAGCCGTTTAAAGTCTGTAATGCTTCCGGTAAATCGTGTTCACGATAAGCCAAAATAGATTGGGCGTAGCGTCCGGCAACCGAATGATCGCTTGATGGATATTTTTGTTTGGCTTGTTCTATCGGTAGCAAAAAAGCCGACAATTTAGCTTTAATCATCTTAAATTCTTCATCATACGGCGAAGTTGTTTTGCCGGATGATTGTTGCAGTGCTTGATTAAAAAATGCGGCACGCTCGCTGTTCATCGGGTGGGTGCGGAAATAAGGCGTTTCTTTATATCCGCTCAAGCGGTTCAACTGATTTATCTTTTTCATAAAAGTTTTAAGCCCGAGAGGCGATTGATCAATCTTTTTCAAGTATTTTGCCGCACTTTCATCGGCACTGCGTTCTTCTTGCATTTGGTAAGCGGTTAAGCTGTTTAATAATGAACTTTGCGAGCCGAGCAAAACGGCCATGGCAGCATCACCGTTGCCGGAAGCTGCAGCAGCGGCACCGGCGGCAATTAAAGAGGCAACGGCTAAAGATTGCATACGATTTATTTGCAATTTTTGTCGGACGATATGTCCGCCGGCGATGTGTCCGGTTTCGTGTGCAATAACGCCGTTTAACTCGTTAACGTTATCGGCGTTTATCAGTATGCCGGTATGAACAAATAAATAGTTGCCGTCGCTGACAAAAGCATTTAACGAATTGTCGTTTAAAATAAACACTTTTTGCGGATTAAAGGCGATGCCGGCGGCGTTAAAAATCGGACGGATGATTTTGTGTAAGAATGTTTCGGTTTCGTCATCAGAAATTAATGATAAAGCAAAGGCTTGAAAAGGAAAAATACAGAAGATAACAAGAAAAACATATAATACCACGGACGGCAAAAACCTGTGTCGTTTTTGCCGTCCGAAGAAGAAAACAGATAAAAGGTGCGTTAACCGATTAACTTTCGCCACCATGCCAATTTTCCTTCTTTTTTCGGTTTGGATTCCGCGTTGCTTTGTTCGTTTTTGCCGTTTCCGCCGAATGAATCTGTCGGAAAATCTCTGACATTGTCGCGAGTGCCGTCTCGTCGGTTGTTACGATTACGACGACGATCATAATAAGAGCGTCTACCACGGAAACGACGATTTTGACGACTGTCTTTTTCTTCATCAGAGTCGTCATACTCCGTTTCATTATTTCCGAAGCCATCATCATCTTCGGTTTCGGCATAAGTTGTGGTCGGAAGACTGTCAGCTTCGCTTTCTGACGGTTTTGTTTGTTTTATGCGCTCAATATGATATTCGGAGATGTTTTTAATATCGTCATCAGCAGAAATAACCACTGACATATTATAACGATTTTCCAAATCACATAAATTTTTGCGCTTTTGATTTAAAAGGTAAATGGCTGTTTCGGTCGGAACATATACATTCAAACGCGAAGAGCGATTTTTGGTGCCTTCTTCTTCAATGGCGCGCAAAATAAACATAGCGCACGATTCTGTAGTACGCACCACGCCTTGCCCCTGACAGAACGGGCAGGGTTGATAGTTGCTTTCAATAAAGGAAGAATGCATGCGTTGACGTGAAATTTCTAACAAGCCGAAACAGCTCATCTTGGCTATCTGAATACGGGCGCGGTCATTTTTCAAGGCATCTTTCATGCGTTTTTCTACCGCTTGATTGTTTTTGGGTTCATCCATATCAATAAAGTCTATGACAATCAAACCGGCCAGATTGCGCATTTTTAATTGCTTGGCGATTTCATCGGCAGCTTCCAAATTGGTCTTTAGTGCGGTTTCTTCAATGTCTTTTTCCTTGGTAGCGCGTCCGGAGTTGACATCAATGGCAACCAAAGCTTCGGTCGGGTTAATCACCAGATAACCGCCGGATTCAAGCTGAACCACCGGACTGTGCAGTTTATCAAGCTGTGTTTCAATTTGGAAACGCTGGAACAAAGGCATTTCATTCTGCCGGCGGCATTTGATTTTTTTCAGGCTGTGCGGCGATAAGATTTTCACAAAATCTCGTGCGGCCTTAAAAGCTTCGCTTCCGTCAACAATGACTTCGGAGATGTCTTTGGTATACATATCGCGCAGGGCGCGTTTGATTAAATCGCCCTCTTCATAAATCATGGAAGGCACTTTATTTTTCAAGGCATTTAGGCGGATATGATTCCAAGTGCGGATAAGATAGTTATAATCACGCACAATGTCGGCTTTGGTTTTGTCTTCGCCGGCGGTGCGGATTATCATAGACATTTCGTCGGTTAAAGGCAGTTCTTTCATAATGTCTTTTAAGCGTTTTCTGTCTGCCGCGTTGGTGATTTTGCGGGAGACGCCGCCGCTTTTGATGCGGTTGGGCATTAAAACACAATACCGACCGGCTAACGATAGATATGTTGTACAGGCTGCACCTTTGTTGCCGCGTTCTTCCTTGACAATTTGAATAAGTAGCGTCTGACCCTCTTTAATAACGTCTTGAATGGTGCTGTAATGATAAAGCTTACGAGCGCGGATAAGTTTGCGCTGAATTTCAAAATCACTTTCTATATCGTCATCATCGTTCTCGGAGGACATTTCAACATCGTTATCGTCATTATCTTCCGTTTCATCGGCGATCTCTTCATCATCGGGTTCTTCGCGAACAACCGGATCGGCGTTTTCACGTTGATCGGCCAATGTTTTAAATTCTTCATTTGTCGGTGTGTCGGCAGAAGAAGTTTTTTCTTCGGTCTTATTTTCTCCATCGGCCGATTTTTTAGCTGTTTTGCGGCGAGTATATTTGCGTTTGATTTTGACTTTGGGCGCATCTTCTGCCGGCACGGGACTTTCGGCTATGACTGCCGTGGGTTCTTCCACCGGTGCGACATTTTCTTCATCTGAAACCACGTCTGATACGCTTTCAGAATTTTGCGTAGCTTCTTCGGCGGCTTTTTGAGCTTCTTCCTCACGCTTGCGGGCTTCGTATAAAGCTTGTTTTTCGGCACGGATGCGTTCGCGTTGTTCTTCGCGTTCTTTTAAATATTGTTTTTTGCGTTCAATGATTTCATCAACTTCGCGGTCAACCGTTTCCAAAAGTTCCGGACTGACGTGATAATAATCCGGATGAATTTCCCCAAATGCTAGAAAACCGTGTTTGTTTCCGCCGTAATCAATAAAAGCGGCCTGTAAAGAAGGCTCAACTCTGATAACTTTGGCGGTGTATATATTGCCTTTGATTTGTTTACGTGAGCTTGATTCTATTTCAACATCTTCAACTTTGTTGCCGTCAACAATAACAACTCTGGTTTCTTCCGGCTGGGTATCGTCAATCAACATTCGTTTTGTCATAACTTTATCCTATAAATATATTCTTTTCTCCTGCTGCGGGATATCAAAGTCATAACAAACCAATACGATAAGGGAAATTCCCTTTTTATAATGCACATGCGACCGATTTGACGCCGCTAGTTTCTTATGGTTGCTTTTAAAAACTGTTATTCTTCCTTCTCGTTTGCGTTTTTAAAAGCGTTTAACATCCTGCAATCCGTTTCAGGTCAGGGGCGCATCGTTTCACAATGAAAAGATGGCGGCACCTCATATAAGGAAAAGTAAAACGATAAAACGATGGCAAAGTTTCCTTACATCAGTGCATACAACAATCTAACCTGCATACTACAATATAAGATTTGTTTTAAAATACAATACTAAATTTTTTCTGTTTGCACTTTTTTAACAGATTGGTAATAAGTCCGCGTTACAATCTTATAAAATTTTATGGAGAGATAATGGAAAAAATCGCAGCAATGTTAAAGCGAACCATTGGCCGTACTTTGTTTCAGGTGGTGTTTTTGCTTTTAGGTGTACTGGCCTTTACCGCAAGTGCTTCGGCCGGAAACATTACCAATATGCGAATCGGCCAACAAGTCGGCAGCGTCAGAATAGTTTTTGAGGCTGATGAAGCGTTTGATTACAAAGCGTTTTTACTGACTGATCCCAAACGCTTGGTTGTAGATGTTTATGATATGGACATTAAAAACACATTGCAAAGCGATCAAAATAATATCATCTCTCAAACCCGCGTCGGCAAGCTTAATGATAAAGACAAGCGCGTTGTTTTTGATTTGTTAAAGCCAGTGTTTATTAAAAAAGTTTTTACCTTAAAACCGCAAAGCAATATGAAATGGCGCTTTGTGGTGGATGTCGCGCTGTGTTCGGAACGTGATTTTAGAGCCAAGGTTGGGTCCAAACACGCCTTTTCCAGCCAAAATGATCAAAATGTGAAGACAGCATCGGCTGATGAGAAAAAAAGCTGGTTTTTTGATGAGGATAAGTCGCATAAACCGCGCAAGAAAATCATTGTTTTAGATCCCGGTCATGGTGGCAAGGATCCCGGAGCTATAGGCGTGTACGGCAAGACTTATGAAAAAAACATTACATTGGCCATGGGCAAAGAATTAAAAGCGATTCTTGAGAAAAAAGGTTATAAAGTTTATTTAACGCGCAGCACCGATATTTTTATTCCGCTCAGACAGCGGGTGCGCATAGCCCAACGTTATAAGGCTGATCTGTTTATGTCCATTCACGCCGACAGCGCTTTAAACCGCAAAGCAACCGGTTTATCGGTTTACACGCTTTCGGAAAAAGCTTCCGACAAGGAGGCGGCTGCTTTGGCCGAACGTGAAAACAAAGTGGATATTATCGGTGGCGTGGATTTTTCGGAAAACTCAAAAGAAATTAATGATATATTGATTTCGTTGTCACAAACCGACAGTCGTAACAAATCTTCAAAATTTGCGACATATATGGTTAATGAAATGAGCAAAACGGTCAAACTTGTCAACAACACGCATCGTTTTGCCGGTTTTGCGGTTTTGAAAGCGCCGGATATTCCATCAGTACTGTTGGAAATGGGATATCTTTCCAACCGCAATGAAGAAAGGCTCTTAAAACAAAGTAGCTATCGCAAAAAACTTGCAACATCGGCATCTAAAGCCATAGATCGCTATTTTAACGATCCGGAAATCGCCGCACTATACTGATTTTGTGATGATAAGATTCTGAAATTGTAAAATTTTCTTTTGCAATTTAAATAAAATGTACTAAAGTGGGCAAAGCTGTTAAGATTTGGAACCAGACGGATGTTTAAATTTTTTTCAACTTTAGTTAGTGCCGGAATGTTTTTCGCGATTTTGGGTCTTGTCGCGTTAATGGTTGTTTTTGGTGTTTTAAGCAAAGATTTGCCGGATTACCGCCAGTTGGCCAAATATGAACCGGCGGTCACAACCAGACTTTTTGCCGGCGATGGTCAACTGTTGATGGAATATGCGGCCGAAAAAAGACTTTTTGTTCCGGTAGATAAAATTCCCGAGCGAGTTAAACAGGCGTTTATTGCCGCTGAAGATAAGCATTTTTATCAACATGGAGGTATTGATTATATCGGCATTATCCGTGCGGTTATCAATAATATTAAAAACATCGGCACAGGACGCCGGCCGAGCGGCGCATCAACCATCACCCAACAGGTGGCAAAAAATTTTTTGTTAAATTCTGAAGTTTCTTACATTCGCAAAATTAAAGAAGCAATTTTGGCCAATCGCATGAATAATGCGTTCAGCAAAGATCATATTTTGGAGCTGTATTTAAATGAAATTTATTTGGGCAACCGCGCTTACGGTGTGGCGGCTGCCGCTTTGAATTATTTTAACAAATCGTTAGATGAGTTGTCTTTGGAAGAAATTGCCTATCTGGCGGCATTGCCTAAAGGGCCGAACAATTATCATCCGTTGCGTCGTTATGATGCAGCGGTGGCGCGCCGCAACTGGGTTATCGGTCGTATGGTTGAAGACGGTTACGTCACTTCGGAAGAGGCTGAAGAGGCCAAGAGCAAACCGTTAGTTACGATAACGCGCAAAACAGGTTTTTTAAAAGATGCAGAATATTACAGTGAAGAGGTTCGCCGTACGATTGTGCACAATTTGGGTGAAGATGCTCTTTATGAAGGTGGTCTGATTGTACGGACGACGATTAATCCGAAGCTCCAATCCATTGCCACCAAGGCTTTCCGCAAAGGTCTGTTTGATTATGATCGGCGTCACGGATGGCGAGGTGCCGAAGTACAAATTACACTTGATGATAATTATAAACAGGCGTTAAAAGATAGTGTTCTAACCAAAGGCGCAGAACCATCTTGGGAAAAGGCGGTGGTTTTAAAAACTGAAAAAAATCAAGCTGAAATTGAGACGGAAAACGGCAATACGGGCTATATCTATCTTAAAGACATTAAATGGGCAAAACCGGCATTAAAAAATAAATTCGTCGGCGAAGAGCCGGCTTCGGTTGCAGAAGTTTTAAATGCAGGCGATGTTATTTATGTAGAAGAGATTCAAGACAGCCAAAATGCATATGCTTTAAGGCAGGTTCCTGAAGTTGAAGGCGGCATGGCGGTAATTGATCCGCATACCGGAAAAGTTTTGGCGCTGGTTGGCGGTTTTTCGTTTGAAAAATCACAATTTAACCGTGCAACGCAGGCATACCGTCAAACCGGTTCGGCTTTTAAACCTTTTGTTTATATGGCGGCGTTGGAAATGGGGTACTCGCCGAATGATCTGATTTTAGATGCGCCGTTTGTGTTGGATCAAGGCGCCGGATTACCAAAATGGAAACCGGTCAATTATTCTAAAAAGTTTTACGGGTTGATGACGTTGCGTCAAGGCGTGGAACAGTCTAAAAACCTGATGACGGTGCGTTTGGCGCAAGATATCGGTATGGATAAAGTGGCCGAGATGGCCAAAAGAGTGGGGATTAACGATCATCTTCCGCAATATCTTTCCTCATCGTTAGGTGCCGCTTCGGCCCGAGTGCTTGATATGACAAGTGCTTACGGCATTATCGTGAATGGCGGCAAAAAAGTAACGCCGTATCTGATTGAACGGATACAAGACCGTACCGGAAAAACAATTTTCAAGCAAGATAATTATGATTGCTTGGATTGCAACGCCGATAGATGGAACGGGCAAACAGCGCCGCGCCGTCCCGACATGCGCGAACAAGTTATTGATCCGTTGACGGCTTATCAAATGACTTCTATTTTGGAAGGTGCCGTTTTGCGCGGTACAGGTGCGAGATTACGCCGTCTCAATCGTCATTTAGCCGGCAAAACCGGAACCAGCAATGACACTAAAGATGCTTGGTTTGTCGGTTTTTCGCCGGATTTGGTGGCGGGCGTGTACGTTGGTTATGATGAGCCGGAAACATTAGGGCGTTATGAAACCGGTGCCGCTGCGGCCTTACCGATTTTCTATTATTTTATGGAAGAGGCTCTTAAAGATGTTCCCGATACCAATTTCCGTATTCCGCAGGGCATAAAACTGGTGCGTATAAACCCAAATACCGGCAAGCCGTCGGAACCCGGAGATGCCACGGTGATTACCGAAGCACTCAAGCCTGACTACAGTTTTGATGAAAACAAGCAACGTATTATCGGCGGCAGCGGTGAAGATGCCGTAATGATTGATAGCGGTGATGATATGTTGCAAGTCGGCGGTGAATATTAAATAAAAAGGTCCTATGTATGAAAGCAGAATTTGAAAATATAATAGAGAAAATCAAGCAGTCTTTAGCGCTGCTGAGGAGGTCTCTTTGACTATGATAATGCCGTTTTACGCCTTGACGAACTCAATGCTTTAAGCGCCGACCCGAATTTGTGGAGCGACGCGGCCAAAGCACAAAAATTGATGAGTGAAAAAACATTTTTGGAAGAAGGCATCAGTCATTATCAGGAAATGGAAAAAAGTTTGGCGGATTATACGGAAATTGCGGAATTGTCTGAAGGAGACGATACGCTTCAAGCAGAAATATTATCTCATTTGGAAGATTTGCAAAAACAGGCGCATCGCGGCGAGCTTGAAGCTTTGCTTTCCGGTGAGGCTGATGCTAATGATGCTTATCTGGAAATCCACGCCGGCAGTGGCGGAACGGAAGCGCAGGATTGGGCTGAAATGTTGTTGCGGATGTATACACGCTGGGCAGAAAAACATGAATATAAAGTTGAATATCAAGAAGAAACAGAAGGTGAAGTTGCCGGCATTAAATCCGTCACTTTAAAAATTTCCGGACACAATGCTTACGGTTGGTTAAAATCAGAAAGCGGGGTTCATCGTTTGGTCAGGATTTCTCCGTTTGACAGTGCCGGTCGTCGTCATACCAGTTTTGCCTCGGTCGGAGTTTTTCCGGTTATTGATGATACGATTGAAATTGAAATTAATGAAGCGGATTGCCGGATAGACACCTATCGTTCATCAGGTGCCGGAGGACAGCATATCAACAAGACGGATTCGGCGGTGCGTATCACGCATATTCCGACCGGTATTGTGGTGCAGAGTCAAAGCCAACGGTCGCAATTTCAAAATCGGGACAATGCTTGGAAAATGTTAAAAGCGCGATTATATGAACGAGAAATGCAAAAACGTTCGGCGGCGGCAACCGAACAATGGGAAAATCAAGGCGATAATGGTTGGGGGTACCAAATAAGATCTTATGTTTTGCAGCCTTATCGTTTGGTCAAAGATTTGCGTACGGGTGTTGAAACATCGGACTATAAGGCCGTACTTGACGGAGATATTGACATGTTTTTGGCGGCGGCGTTGGCCGGAAAGGTCGGAGAGAGTGAAAAGGACAATTAAAATTGTTTGCGGTTTTGTTATCAGCGCATATGCATTGCTTTGCGCTTCGGTTTATTTTTTTCCGCAATGGTACTTTTATCATCCGTACGATTTTCCCGGAAATGCGGAAACCGCCAAAGCCGGCGGCTTGTTGGTTCAAGAAGTTGTGTATCATGATTATGGCGCTGAAAATAACGGGAAGGTAAAAGGCTGGCTTTATCTGAATAAAAATGAAGACAATAATCATAAAATAATATTATTTTTGCATGGTAATGCTTATAATGTAGAACACTATTATCACAAAACCGTACCATTGGCCGCGGCTGGTTATTCGGTTTTTATTCCGGAATACCGCGGTTTTGGCGGACAAGGCCATGAAATCAGTCAAAAATATTTAGAAGAAGATGCCCTCAACGCTGTTAAATATCTCAATATCATCGGCTTTGCCAATAAGGATATTGTGATTTACGGCATGTCTTTGGGAACCTATACGGCGCTTTATGCCGCGACGGAAAACCAAAAAGACGGTGCTTTTGATGCTTTGATTTTAGAAGTGCCGTTTACAAGCCTTTTGAATACGGCCGAATATCATGTTACTTTTTTTGGTATCAAAACTGTGCCGCTTGATTTGCTTGTCACAGATACGTACGACAACACGGCTCTGATAGGACGGATTAACACCCGAATCTTGGTTATGACTACAGAAGATGACGAGCTTATTCCGCCGGAGCAAGCTAAAACGCTTTACCGATTGGCGCCGAAGCCCAAAACATTGAAAGTATACCACGGTGCATCGCACGATACGTTGTTTGTGCTTAAAAATTATCAAGATATTTTAGAGTGGCTGCAGAAGTTATGAAAAAAATTTCCGAAAAAACATATTATATGCGTAAAACGGCAGACTACTTGGGGGTGGCTCTGCTGCTTTCATTGTTGTATTTATTATGGGTTTTATATCAGGGACCGCTTTCCGTGCCGTTTTTAAAACCATATATTATGCAGGCCTTAAATTCAGAAGAAGCCGAATTTTCTGTTGATGTTGGTGAGGTTAATCTGGAGTTGGTGCGCTCTATCCAACCGGTCAAGATTATTGCCAAGGATGTGGTGTTCAGACAAGATAATGATGAATTTTCGGTACATACGCCAAAATTGTCTTTGTCTTTTAGTATACGAGCCTTATTAAAGGGTATTGTAGCGCCCAGTAGCATAACGTTTGAAAATCCGGAAGTGGCAATTTTTACGACCTATGGCGTGGAGCAAGATAAAGTAAACGAGGCCAACAAAAAGAAACTACAGTTTTATTTTGAATGGTTTGAAGACTTTTTAGAAAGGTTTAATTCCGGAGATGATGTTTACCCTGAAAGTTTTATCAATGAAATTAAGGTTAACAATGCCGGCGTGGAATTTCACGAAGTTGATTTGGGGCGAAAATGGCGTTTTCAGGACGTTAACTTTCATTTTGAACGCAATTTGATGAATTTGGAAATTAGCGCCAAAGGGTTGCTTGATATGACGGACCGTATGGCAACTCTTGCCATTGGCGGCCAATATCGTCCGGCAACAAATAAACTGGCACTTAAATTTGATTTTTCGGATTTGATGTTATCCGATATTGTCAGCATCTTTGGTACGGTTTATCCGAAAATTGAAGTGCCTGTGGAAGGGAAACTCGGGGCCTTGATAAACTTTAATGAAATTTTGGCGCATAAGGACAATTTGGTAGGCGGTTTGGATTCGGCTGTGGAAAAAATCGCTTTTAACGTCACGGGAAGTGCCGGCGAGGTTGTTTTTAACGAAGATGAAAAATTTAATTACGGCATTGATGCTTTCGTCTTAAATGGCTTGATTTCCGGAGATTTAAACTCTATCAGCATTAAAGATGCCGATTTTGCCGTCGGCGGACAGAAAACTCGTTTAAGTCTGGATATTTCCGGTTATAAAAAATATTTCTTTGAAAAATCTCTGGAAGATTTGAAAGTTGTTTTCAGCGCTGATATTCCGGAGTTTGCATTAAATGACCTGTCCAAGTTTTGGCCGCGTTATCTGGCAGAACCGGCGTGGGCTTGGTGTAAAGAAAACTTATATGGCGGTAATGCTGAAAACGGACATTTTGATTTTATTTTTGGCTATGATGCCGACCAAGGTAAATTGACTTTATCTGAACTTAAAGGCCGCGCTGATGTTGCCGACAGTAACATTTCTTATTTGGAAGGAATGCCGGTTGTCAATCACGTTTACGGCACGGCCTTTTTCTCCTCATCAGATATTGATATTAAAGTGGATAAAGGTGTTTCCGAAGGGGTGATTATTACCGGCGGTAATGTTCGGTTGTATGATTTGAACAAATACCATAATTATATTGACATCAAGATTGAAGGTAATTCGTCGGTGACTGATGCACTTAAGTTTATTGACCATCCGCCGCTCAATTATGCCCAAGAGATGGGGCTTGATCCCGAGGCGGTTTCCGGTGATGTGGAAATTGCTTTGGGCTTAAATTTTGAATTGTATGAAGATTTAAAACCTGAAGAAATAAAAGTTGACGTGAAGGCAGATTTGGCACAAGTCAAGGTGCAAAATGTTGCCGAGGGAAAAGATCTGACAGCAGAAAAAATGTCGGTTGAAGTGAACAATAAAGGTTTTATTGTCCTAGGAGACGCCGAATTTGACGGTATTCCGGTTAATGTTTTGATGAATGAAACTTTTGAAAATAAAGCCTATAAAAGCAAAGGAAGGTTTGTCTTAAAAGTTGATGATGAGGTCAAACAAAAACTCGGTATTACCACCTCAATTTTAGATGTTCCGTACATTGATGGCCATGCTGAAGTAACGGCGAATTTGACCATATTCAACAATAACAAAACACGTTTGGATATTGACGCTGATTTAACGCATGCCGCCATAGACTACGGCTTTTTGGGTTTCAAGAAAAAATACGGCGCGTGGGGCGGCATAACTTCACGATTGGAATTTACCGGCAACAAATTGACGGACATTCCTTCTTTCAGCCTCAAAAAATCTGATTTTGCTTTACAAGGCAATGTGGCCGTAACATCCGAGGGAAAAATTAAAGCGATTGATATTACGGATATATCCGGTCCCAAAACTTCTGCAAAAGCCAAAATAGAATTTGCAGTTCAGCAAAACAAGAACATCAGAATCAATGTCAGCGGCGACAGTTATGATTTAACGGAACTTTTTGCCAAATCCGATAAAAAGCAAACTACCGCACCGACCGCCGATACTGAAAATGATTTAAGCAGCACACCCGATGCTGAAATTTTCATTGCGGTGAACAGTTTATGGACCAATCCTGATACGCCGATTAAAAATTTTGCCGGAAGCGCGGTCTTAAAAAACGGTATCGGGTTTGAAGAAGTTCATATGGTTGGTAACTATGGTACAGACAAATCTATCAAACTTAAGCTTGATTATGTACCCAAGCCTGATGGCGAATATATGCTTTCCATTGACAGCAACAATGCCGGCAGCACTTTGCGGGTTTTACGTCTGTACGACAATATGAGCGGCGGCATTTTAAAGATTGAGGCCAAAAGAGACCGCAACGGCGAATTTATCGGTCATGCCCAGATTCGTGATTTCAGCATACATAACACACCGCTTTTGGCAAAATTGCTAACGGTTGCTTCTTTTAGCGGTATGTTGGATTTACTGCGTGGCGAAGGATTGTCTTTCTCACACTTTGATGCGCCGTTTGAATATAAGAACCAAACGCTTTATATCAAAGAGGCCAAGATGTTCGGCAATGTCATCGGTTTTACCGGAAGCGGTTCATACCAGCCTTCTAATGAGCGGATTAATATCAAAGGTATTATTTCTCCGGCCTACAGTATCAACACTTTTATCGGGCGTATACCGGTGGTGGGAACCATGCTTGCAGGCAAAGACGGCACGGTTTTTGCCGCCAGCTATACCATTAAAGGTAGTGCGCAAGATCCGAAGATTAGCATAAATCCGTTGTCCGTTTTCAGTCCGAACTCGGTCAAAGATTTGTTTTCATCGGCACAAGGAGAGGATGATGGCAAAAAAAATTAAAATCGGGGTTGATTATCATGGTGTGATTACCACGAATCCTGAATTTTTTAGGGATTTTAACCATGAAGCCCTACAAAATGGCTGTGAGATATATATATTAAGCGGTGGTACCGAGAAAGATATCAATGAATATCTACGGCAACACCAAATTTCTTATACGTTCATATGGTCAATGTTGGATCATTTCGCGCAGCATCGGCAGGTTAAGTTTTTTGACGATGGTTCTTTTAAGGTTAAAGAAAAACTTTGGAATGAGGCAAAAGCAAAATATTGTTTGGAAAACGGTATAGATTTTCATATTGATGATTCTGCATTGTACGGACAGACGTTTGAAACGCCGTTTTGCCTTTATGACGAGCACCAAAAGAGCTGCGCCGTCGGGGGACGTAATCAATGCGTTATTGATTTTCATTTGCCGCCGGCACAAGTTCTGGAACAAATTTTATCTTTTATCAAACAACGAAAGACCGCTTAAATATTTTGCTTTAATTAGATATCCGTTACAAAACATTTTATACGGATGCGAGGACATAAAAAGTTGGCAAAAGATAAAACTTTAATGGGCTGGATTCAAGAATGATATCATGAAAAAATCATGGTGCCTTTTGATAATAACATAAAATTTTCTGTCCGGATTAACGAAAGATATAATAAAAAGTGCATTTATCAGCATCTTTACATATGCGGCAGCGATCAGCCATGTCGCTTATATTCATGTTTATCAGACAAGTATTATTGGTGGTACATTCCTTATCGCCAAAAACATAGTTGTTGTCATCGCCGACAAGTTCTGTTTGTGTTGAGATGAGGACGGCACTCACAGAAGCATGATAGGATTTGGCGATAGAGTAAAGGTTCTGACAAACTTCAAAACTGTTGTTTTTGTCGCTGATTGTAGATAAAATACCGACATATCCGGTTTTATGATGATAAATGCGATATTGTATGCCAAAAACGTCTTTGATAAAATATTCATCATTTTTGATATACATATCTTCAGGGATTACATTGAGTTTTTTCAATAAAGGGAGCAAATAATAAGATTCACCGGAAACATCGGTTGCTTTTAGTTCGTCATAATACTGAACAACAGTGTTAATAATGGTGTTCATTTGCTCGGTTTGCTTATTGAGCTTATACTTCATCATCGCCTTGGAGTAACCCGAGATAGCGCCAACACTTAAAACCCCGATAATTGCTAAAACCCCGAGCATTTCCACCATACTTCTTCCGCATAGAGCCGCATCTGCTTGCTTTCTTTCATTGTGTGCATGAAAGTAAAAGCTAAAAAAATCAAACAAATTCATCAAAAGAACTCCTAAAATTGCAAAAAATACCTATTTGCTCGTCATTCTAAACCGTTTTTTTTTTTTGCAATTTTAAAGAGTCTCGTGGGGATAAGTTACAACCTGTACAATATGTCGCACATGACATTATGCTTCATTGACTGCATATATGCCCACCGAATGTTTATTTGTTGACGTAACACAAAATAAACAGTCATATTAAATTAAAAAAACGCCCGATATTGGGCGTTTTTTAAAGATTTTATTTTAAATTAGAAATTGTTTTTCTCAATATCCATAAAATAATTAACGGTTTGTTCTGATAATTCCTTGGTAGCCGGTTTGTCGCAAACAATAATACCGTGCGGATGCATTTGTAGCGCTGAAATTGTCCATACATGGCTGACATTGCCTTCAATACCGTGTTTCAAGGCGTTTGCCTTATTCTCACCGGTCGCTAAAATCATCACTTCGGCTGCATCCATAATTGTGGCCACACCGACAGTTAATGCTGTGGTCGGAACTTTTGATAAATCACCGTCAAAGAAACGGGAATTAGCTTTGATTGTACTTTCAGTCAGAGTTTTGACCCGTGTGCGGGACGAAAGCGAAGAAAAAGGCTCGTTAAAAGCAATATGTCCGTCGTTGCCGATACCGCCGATAAACAAATGTATGCCGCCGGCCTGACGAATGGCTTTTTCATAATCGCTGCATTCTTTTTCATAATCTTTGGTCATACCGTTTAACATATGAATGTGTTGCGGTTTTAGATTGACGTATTTAAAGAAATTTTCTTCCATAAAATAATGATAGCTTTGCTTATCTTGCGGTTTCAAACCGATATATTCGTCCATATTAAAAGTGACGACATTTTCAAACGAAACTTTTCTTTTTTGGTATAAATCAATGAGCTCGCGATACATTCCTAGCGGCGTTGAACCAGTCGGAAGTCCTAAAACAAACGGCCTTGTCGCACTCGGACGAAATTTATTAATCCGATAAACAACATAATTGGCGGCCCATTTTGAAACGGTATCATAATCCGGTTTGATAATTACACGCATATTTTTTTTCCTTTGTGATAAATGTTGCCTTTAAGTATTGTATACAAAATATTTAAGTTTTTGTTAAAAATGATGAGATCGGCATCATATCCCGGTGCAATCAACCCCAAATGGTCTTGCCGCATAATCCGTGCCGGATTTGTGGCTGCCATGTGAATAGCTTGTTCAATCGTAAAACCATAGGAGACAATGTTGCGCACACTGTCAATCATCGTTAAAGCCGAACCGGCGATAACATTGTCGGACTTACGGTAAAAGCATTTATCCAGATAGACTTCTTCACCGTTGGCGATTAACGGTTTCTTCTTTTGTTTGGTTGGTTTTAGGGAATCCGTAACCAACACGATTTTATCCAACGACTTACAGGTAAGCAAAAATTTGATGATGTCGGGATTGATATGAATGCCATCGGCAATAACTTCGCAAGAAAGTTCAGGATGAATAAACACTGCCCCGACGGTGCCTGGGTCGCGGTGATGCATACGGCTCATAGCATTAAACAAATGCGTAACATGCAGAATGCGTACCTGCATGCCTTCCACCATTTGTGCATAAGTGGCGTTGGTGTGTCCGGCTTGCAGAACGATGCCTTTGGAAACACAATAAAGCGCCAGTTCACGCATATGTTTTAATTCCGGTGCAACAGTCATATTAATGATATTTCCTTCCGAGGCCTTCCACAAACTTTCCATCAAATCCAGATTAACCGGACTGACAGCATCGGGTGATTGTACGCCCAACCGCTCTGGAGAAATAAAAGGTCCTTCCAGATGCAAACCCAAAATTTTGGCGCCGTGCTCATGTCCCATGGCTTCAATAATAGCTCTGATTCCGGCAATCATCTCATCTTTTGGGGCAGCGTATAAAGTTGGAATAAAAGACGTAACACCGTAAGAACTTAAAATTTCAGACATATGCAAAATGGATTCGCTGCGGCAGTCGTCCGTACCGTATCCTCCGATGCCGTGAATATGGGTATCAATCAATCCTGGGGCGATGTAAGCTCCTTTGGCATCAATAAAAACGGTATCAGCCTTAAAAGTTTTTTGTGCGAAGCGTTCTTCGTTAAACACATCAATAATCTTGTGTTGCTTAATCAAAACTGCGCAGTTTTTCATCATAGAAAAACCGTTTAAAACCGTGGCGTTATGAATACAAATTGCGGCAACCATTGTTTATCCTTTAATAATGCGGCGGTGGTGTTTCTTCATTGAGCGGTTTAACACCGTCTTCTTTAATAAAAGCAGCCAACAGTTTGTTCTCTTTAGCAAGAGAATCAATGTCTTTACTTTGACGGATGATAACTTCATTCAAATCGTCAACCGTTCTTTGCAGATTGGCAATCGCTATTTCAATTTGTGTTAAACGCTCCTCCATCGTCATCTTGTCCTCCGTCTCCAACATATCATATTTTTTATATTACAAATAATTTACAAAAAACGGGACTGCGTTTTTGGCAGTCTTTTTATGGATTACTCTGCCGGATAACCGATAGTTTGATGATAGGTTACAACCTCGTCATCGTTAAGATTGAGTGCTTTGTGCAAACCGTCGCGATCAATTAAGCCCCGAATAACCGTGGCAAGACCGTTTTCGGCGGCATAAAGATAAACATTTTCATAAGCGGAGCCGCTGTGAGCTTCGGCGTATTTTTTGCCGCCGGCGTAAATCAAGTGAACAGGGGCTTGTTTTACAAAATCCTGCGTGGTAAGATACGGCATCAAATCGGCATCGGAATATTTGTTTAAGACATTGTTTTTGCCGTCATAAAGCCAGACTTTATCATTATAAATCACAAAAATTTTCAAGTCTTGAAGATTGCGGCCGGTGGGGATGGTGCGTTTGCCGTGGCTGTTAGTGCCAAAAGCCGCCCATAAGACATTGCTTAATTCTTGTTCGGAAAGAGGTTTGGTGCTGTAAGCGCGCCCAGATTGGCGGGCGTCAATAATCTTCATTAAAGCCGACGTGTTATCCGGCTGCGGCAAAGCTAATTCCTCGGCACCGGCAGTTAAGCACGGAAACATCAAACCGGAAACTAAAGCGGTGTTTAATAAAAATTTTTTCATCGCATTTTCTCCTTAATTTAAATTATTATCTGATTAACAGAATATATGAAATGAAAAAATTTCATAAATGTTTTTTTATTCTTTGAACAAAAAATTATACGTTTTCATTGGTAAGTTGTATTTTGTCCGGCAACTTTTGCACAATGATTTCTTCCAGCCGCCGCCCTTTCATTTTAGCAATTTTGATTTTTAGGTTTTGATAAACAAATCTTCGGCCTTTGCGGTCTTCCGGAAAACCGCCCATGACGGAAAGCAAAAATCCGGCAAAAGTATCACAGTTTTCATCGTTTAAGGACACGCCCAGCGATTGTGCGACATCTTCAATGGGGGTGTAACCTTGAACAATCCAAGTGTCGTCGTTGATTTTTTCAATCGGCGCAGCATTGGTCGGTGCGGCTTCATCGTCTTCCAAATCACCGACAATTTCTTCTAACAAATCGTTCATGGTCACAATTCCGAACACGCCGCCATATTCATCCACCACCACGGCAAAATGATTGCGGCTTTTTTGCATGGTGGCAAACAACTCGTCAATATGTTTGGATTTACTGATAAACTGCGCCGGTTTGAGCGCGTTTTTCAAAACGGCTTTTTTGCCTTGTTTTTTATATTTGATGTAATCTTTAAGCGAGAGTGTCCCGATAATATTATCCGAGTCGTTTTCATAAACCGGATAAACCGAATATTTTGAATTGATGATAATATTGTCCCATTCCGAAAGCTTGTCGGCAACATTTAAAAAAGTGACATCGGTACGGTGTGTCATAACATCTTCAGCCAATTTATCGTCAAATTCAAACACGTTATGGATAATGTCTTTTTCAATGTCATCAATGGCGCCGTTTTTATTGCCGACATCAATCATCATCCGGATTTCTTCTTCGGTAACCTGTTCGTTTTTCTCATTCGGATTGATGCGTAGCAAGTACAAGACGGCATTGGTGGAGGCGGTCAAAAGCCATACCAGAGGTGCAAATATTTTAGCGATGGCATAAATCAGTCCGGACATGGAAAGACCGATTTTTTCGGCATAGTTCATAGCAATGCGTTTGGGTACCAACTCGCCTAAAATGAGTGTGATGTATGACAGCACAAGCGTGATGCCGATAACCGATAACACATCCAAAGTTTTGGGCGAAAGTGTTGCGCCGGCTTCAATCAGCCAACTGACAATTCGGTCGGAAAAGTTGTCGGCGGCAAAAGCACTGCCCAAAAAGCCGGCTAAAGTTATGCCGATTTGAATGGTGGCTAAAAAATCTGCCGGTTGTTTTAATAGAGCCGCCAGACGTTTGGCTTTTTTGTTTCCGGCTTCGGCCATGTTTTTTAATTTATTATCATTAATGGAAATAACAGCAATTTCGGCACAGGCAAAAATCGCATTTAATAAAATTAAAATAAGTTGGAAAATAAGTAGTTCTGCAATCGTAAAATCAGACATTAAACACTCTTTTTTGCTAAAATTATAAAATAATTATACAATGGCGAAGTTAAAATTTATTTAAGCCGAAAAATAGTGGCGAATAAAATTGCATCAGTCATTAAAACGGTCAAAAAGCGTTTTGAGCTCTTCAAGTTTTTTATCACGTTCCTCCGGATTGGCAAATGACTGGGCGACGCAATGTTGTAAGTGTTTGTGCAAAATGTTGGATTCTACGGCTTTGACGGCAGAACGCACAGCGCGTAGCTGACTGATGATTTCCGGACAATACCGTCCTTCTTCAATCATTTTTTTGATACCCGCAATTTGACCGGCGATACGGTTCAAACGCGGGATGTTTTCCAGATGACTCGGATTGTGATTTTCCATGTTTTATCCTTTATCTCAAATATAGTTACGGGAAGGAAAATCCTTCCCGTAACAAATTACCTTATTTTTTACCGCATTTGCATTTGGTGTTGCATTTTTTTTCTTCAGTGCATTTGCAATCCTTGCCACAGGTGCAGTTTTCACCGCAACGGCATTCATTGCCGCATTGACAGTTGTCGCCGCATTGACAGTTTTCACATTTGCAATTCGGGTTTTTACATTTACTCATTGATATTTTCTCCTTTAGTACAATATACCCCTTATGAGTATAGTTAATACATATACCCAGTAGGTGTATTTGTCAAGCGTAAAATTTTAGTTGTGTGGATGCAAAAAATTTTTACTTGCAATTTTTTTGTAGTAATTATATAGAAAATAAAACTGTAGCTATATAAGCGAAACATACGGAGCAAGAAAGATGCCGAGGCATCTTGCTCTTTGGAGAAAATTATTAGGTTGATGTTAAAGATAACGGGACATAGCTCAGTCTGGTAGAGCGCTTGCTTTGGGCTGAAACTAAAAAAAGTTTCCTGTGGAAAGTTTTTTTGTTTCAGGGTAGCTACGGTTAATGAGCGCGCGAGCGCGGAAGCGAGCCGGCGCGAATGTTACGGTAACTATGACCGAAGCGAAGTTGTTGAGCTTAATATAAGCGAAACATACGGAGCAAGAAAGATGCCGAGGCATCTTGCTCTTTGGAGAAAATTATTAGGTTGATGTTAAAGATAACGGGACATAGCTCAGTCTGGTAGAGCGCTTGCTTTGGGAGCAAGATGCCGACGGTTCGAATCCGCCTGTCCCGACCAATTGTAAAAGGAACAACTTTTTAGACCACTTTTTTTGGACCGTCTGAAAGTTGTTCTTTTTTTATGCCGCATCATTACTTAGTATATCTTTGATAAAAGCCATTTTTTCATTTTCGTCCTCACGCATTTGTAAGTTTTGGTAGTAATTTAGTTCATATTGATTTGGCGTCATATTTTTTAATTTACGGTGTGGACGAGCATTATTAAAAAAGTCAATATATTCAGCAACAACGGCCTCTAAATGTTCTTTTGACTTATAAAAATTATGAGAAAGTTCTTCTCTTTTCATAACACTGAAGAAAGCTTCTGCTACAGCATTGTCCAAAGGCGAGCCTGGATTTGAAAAAGACTGTTTTACCCCCAAATCGCGTAGATGCTTTCTAAACTTGTAGGCTGTATATTGAACCCCCTGATCACTATGAAAAGTTAAGTTGTCAGGGCATCCCATCAGATTAAAGGCTTTGTCAAAAGTTTTCCAAACCATGTCAGTGTTACTGAATTCCGATACCTGAAAGCTTAAAACTTTTCTAGAAAACAAGTCAATTACTACACATATTCCATATAAATTGTCATGATTTTCAATCGGCACATAGGTTATATCACTTACCCAATAAGTATTTGGAGTATCTTGTGTAAAGTTTTGTTTTAATCTATTTCTTCTAAATTTAGATACTCTAGTTGCCCATGTGCATCTAATGCGGGTTTGTTTACAAACAAGTTCCATTTCTTTCATCAGCCGCTCTATATGTTTTTTGGAAACAGAAATACCAATATTATCTAGAGCAATTTTAATTTTACTTGCGCCAAAACGTTCTTTACTTTCCTCAAAAAATTTCTTTATAAGTGGCCTTAATTGTTCATCTTTTTCTTGATATATTGTTTTTTCTGGTCGGTACTTGTTCCTGTGATAATAGGTTCCCTTAGATAAATTAAGTGTGCGACAAATGGCATAGATAGAAAATTTACCTTTTAGTTTTTCAATGGCGGCGATTTTATCTTTCACCGGAGAAATAACGGAACATTCACTTTCGCGAAAGATTTGATTTTCTTCGCGCAAACTACGCAGTTTCCTTTCCATAAGATGAATATCCCAAGCAGAGTACTGTTTGGAACTATACATCCCCACCTTCTTTACGGTAAGCACTTCAATCCAATTATAAAGTGTAGATTTGCTTACACCATATTTTTCCTTAATAATGGCGGGAGACTTGCAATTATTGTATTCATCTATGATTTTAAATTTTGTTTCTAGACTCAGGTGTTTCATGAAGTTCTCCTTAAAAACATACCCATGTATTGACTTTTAGGACTGCTGATACCATATATACTAAAGTTTAATAATAATAGAAAGGACATATTGTATATGGTAGAAGGTTATATTTTAGATGTAGGTTGTGGTAATATGGCGGCAATCAAATTTCCAAACGGTAAGAAAATATTAATTGATTGCAATTTAACTGAGGAAAATCAAGGCAAGATTTTATCTTTCTTAAAAGGTAATGGTTTTGATAAATTTGATGTATTTATCAATACGCATAGAGATTTAGATCACTTACGTGGAATTGAGTTTGTAAACGCTAGAATTCCCATATTGGAAATTGATGATAACGGTTTTTCAGGGGAAACTGATGCGGATGATTACCAGGAGTATATGAAGTTACGTAGAGAGAAGAAATCCAGTATAATTAAGCCTCGAACATACAATAGCAATTTTTGTCCTGATGTTACAATTAGGTATATGAATGGTGTTTATAACGATAAGGATTACGATATTAATGATACAAGTATTGTTATAAAAATTGAATACAAAGATTCATCAATCTTGTTTGCTGGGGATACGTCTTTCAAACCTTGGAAAGAGAAAATTATTCCTTTTTATTCTTCAAACGTTAAAAGTTCCTTATTAGTAGCATCCCACCATGGTTCAAAGACATTTTTTGACGACCCTGCAGATGAGAAAAATTTCTATACGGCACATCTAAGAGCGATATCCCCAGATATGACATTTATCTCTGTTGGTGAAAATCAATGGGATTTACCTGATGATTCTGCTGTAGAATTGTATGAAAAATACTCAAAAGGTAGCAATAGGGGGAATAAAGTTTTTACAACGGAAAATAAAGGACATATAAAATTTGAATTAAAAGACACAGGGACATGGAGTGTAACACCAGATGGAAAATAAAATACCTTTTTATAATATTTTAAATATGTTACTTATAGGCATAATTTTCTCTACGTTACTATGTTTTGCAGACCTCTCCAAGATAACAATTTTTTCAAATTATTTATCATTAATTAAAACTGATTACTTGATAATAATCGTTTTTATTGCATTGATGTATGAAGTTGGTTTAGTTATTAATCGGCTCTCTTCTGTTGTATTAGAGCCTTTTTTGAAATTTTTTAAGCTGATATACTGGACTGATTACAGAAAATATGTGAAAGCTCAAAGAGAGGACAACTTCTTAGTTGTCTTATCTAGAGAATATGCCCTATCCAGAAATTCAACAGCATTGTTTTTTATCTTAACAATGATTGGATTAGTATGCTGGAACTTAACATACTCTTTAGTGATGTTACTTTTGACAATTTTATTTCTAATGTCAACCAGAAAACACTCCAAGAAAATTCATGATAGAGTTCTAATAAAGTAATAAAATAATTTTTATACTGCATATTTAAGGGCTAAAATTTCTGACAAATCGGCTTGTAATTTTTCTGATTTTTCGTTATAATTTTTTGTATGTTTTTTGGATGGTATCTTTTTCCTGATTTAGAGGGGGTCAACCCGACCAATATCAAAAAGCGGAAGAATATACTTCCGCTTTTTTTGTTATTTAGTAAATTAAAATTTCTATATTTTACAATTTGATAATGTAATTCTGTTTGTTTTACCAAGTGTCCTTGAATATCAAATTATGTGTTGATTTTGAATGATAAAAGTATACTTTTTTATATAAAAATATACTTTTGTATGGTGTGAGTTTGTGTATTTACACACGTGGTTTCTTTAAAAAATGTGACTTATAGTCCGTTGTTTTATTGTCTACTTTGGAACACTCTTATGATAAAGGAGATTTTTATGATTAGAAAAAAATTAGGATTGAGAATTAAAGAATTGAGAAAAGAAAAAAACTTTTCTCAAGAAGAATTAGCTGATTTATCCAATTTAGATAGAACATATATCAATAGTGTTGAGAATGGCAAACGAAATATTTCCATTATCAATATAGAAAAAATAGCTAATGCTTTTGATTTAACACTCAAAGATTTTTTTAATTTTTAAGGAGATAAATATGAATAATCAACATGTAATTATTAACAAAGTTTTAGAAAATATAAAAGTTTGTTATGATAGGGAACAAAAAAAATTAGAAAAAATCGGTAAAGCGCATAAAACAGAAGGCGAAATTAGACATGCTGCAGGAGAACTTGTTGAACATATTCTTCAAAACATTATAGATACAATAAATATGTATTTAAAAAATGATATCCAATCAAAAGTAGGATCTTCTGATTATTTATCAAAGTCTGTTACTTACAAGGGAAAAACATATCAATTTAATACAATTCAAGTTGATAGACATCTTTGGTTTAATAATAAACGAATTGCTTTTATTGAAAATAAAACATACTTAGATAGTTGCTATTATGATAGAGCCCTAGCAGATTTTAGAAAAATTGCACAATCATTACATCAAAGTGGGGAGGATCCGTGTAATGTAGAGTATATTGTTTTTGCGGGTCAAAAAGCGGCAAAAGATGAAACGCTTTTTGCTTATACCATTGATTTTTATGAAGATACAAAACATTTAACCAAAAATGTAGAAGGTTTGTCACCTCATGTGTTTTATTTTCTCAAAGGAATTAGAAGTTCTTCAAAACCTCTTTATAAAATAAAACACGATTTGAATTTAGAAGAAATTAAAAGTTTTGTTCTTTTTTTATTAAGCACAATCAAATAATAGATCTTGCTTTGGCGCATCTAATGCTTCGACTATTCTTCTTTTTGCGATCGCAAAATATTCAGGATCTTTTTCAAATCCTATAAATTGACGGTTAGTGTTGATACAAGCAATTGCAGTTGTGCCTGATCCCATGCAAGGATCTAAAATAACATCATTTTTGTTCGTATAAGTTTTTACAAGCCATTCAAATAGAGCCACAGGTTTTTGAGTTGGATGTAGTTTGCCTTCACTTTCGGCTGTAACAAAATATTGAACTGATCGAGGGTATCTCAATCCTGTATCGTTTTTAACTAAAACAGCTTTTTCTTGTTTCCCATATGCTAATGTATCTCTAACCGCACAGCCTTTGTTATAAGGCTCTCCCTTTGTCATCTGCGGATTATAAGTACATTGTTTTTTATAAAATACGACAATGTCTTCATGAGCTCTCATGGGTTGCTTTTTAGCATTTAAGTATCCTGTAGCTTTTGATTTTTCCCAAACTAATGTATATTTAAAATCCTCATAATTTGTTGATATTAAATATGCGGTAAAAGGCATTTGTGCAGTAGATATTATAGGTGTTGTTTCAAATCTTATTCTATTTATTTCATTCCAAAACTTATCGTAATCAATAACTTTATCCCATACATTACGTTTATTTAATGTTCCATAAGGGAAATCAGTAATTACAGCATTTATAGAATTTGATTTTAAGGATGGTAATCCCTCAAAATCAAACATATCGCAATTTATTATCTTAATATTACCTGCCTCAAATATATCCATTTTACACCTCTAAATTAGGTCTCAATTTAACTATATTTTATAAAAAAAATCAAACTTTTCCTTCTTTTTTTACAAAATTATTTATTTTAATGAAAAATCAATCACTTAAAAACATTCCAAATAATATGACAAACCACAGCTTGATTGGATGTGGAATGTTGCACACATTATTCCTTGTCTTAAATAAGTTATTGTAAAACAATAATAAAATTACTCTGTTAACCCCATTGTTTTAAGTGGTATATTTTTCCACATTATCTCTGACAATGACGACCAAAAAAGAGGTCTGCAAAAGTGGCCTCTTTTTTTATTGTCGGGGAACGGATTTGAACCGTCGGGGACGGTTAGACTACCAGCGAAAGGCGGGCTTTGAGAACGCCGGTCGGCCTTTAAGGCCGATGAGCGCCAGTGAACGAAGTCATCCGCCTGTCCCGACCATTCTGTTCAAATGCATCGGCTAGTTCTGCCTAAAAGGCTGAAAAAGCGAGTGCAAAAAGTTAAAACCGATTAACCGATGCGGTATTATTTCAATTCGTCAATGATTTTTGCGGCAATTTCTTCATAAGCTTTGGTGTGCGGGCTGTCGGGCTCGGCCATCACAATCGGCGTACCGTTGTCGGCGTTTTCGCGGATTTTGATATGCAAGGGGATTTCTCCTAAAAACGTTTCACCCAACTTTTCTGCCGTTTGTCTGGCACCCTCATGGCCGAAAATATCCGCCCGGTGACCGCATTTTTCACAAATGTAATAACTCATATTTTCAACAATTCCCAAAATCTTGACGCCGATTTTCTTAAACATGTTGACACCTTTAATGGCGTCAATTAAAGCGATGTCCTGCGGGGTTGAAACAATAACGATACCGTCAAAATCAATACGTTGAGAAAGCGTGATTTGAATATCGCCGGTGCCTGGCGGCATATCAATAACCATCACATCAATCTCGCCCCAATTTGTTTCGGTCAAAAGCTGTTCAATGGCGCCACAAGCTTTGGCGCCGCGCCAAATCAGCGGCGTGTTGCGGTCAATAAGCGAACCGATAGACATGGCTTTTACGCCGAAATTTTGGAATGGTTCAAACATTTTGCCGTCATATGAGATTGGCGGCGTATTTTCAAATCCGAGCATTGTCGGCAGTGACGGTCCGTAAATATCAGCGTCAAACAAAGCAACCTTTTGCCCGAGGTTAGCCAATGCCAAACCTAAATTGACCGCGGTGGTGGATTTGCCGACGCCGCCTTTGCCCGATGCCACACCGATAATTTTTTTCACACCGTTGATGCGCCATTTTTCAATTTCCGGCGCCATGCCGGCAGGCTGTGAAGTTTGGCTGAACACGATTGAAACTTTTTTAATGCCATCTAAAACGGAAAGTTCCGCTTTTAACTGTTCGGCGGCAGCCGCTTGTTCGGGAATGTTTTTTAAGGTGACAATCAGCCGACCGTTGAAATTTTTAATACTGTCAATGTGTTCGGGCGCAAAATATTTTTTAACGATTTCTTCTTCTGTCATGTTCAAAACCTTCCGGTGTGGATATTCTTGTTTGTATAATTGTTTTTCAGATACATTTATATTATTTTATCCCAAGATGTAAATGTTTTTATTTAATTTTTTAAGGATAAGATTATGGCACAAAAAAACAACCCGTGGGAAACCGATCTTCCGCCCGAAACGCCGGATGCCGGCGGCGAGGCCGTGCGCCGAAATATAAAACCCGAGCCGATACGCATTGCAAAACTTTCCGACATTAAAAATGATTTTAAGTTTCCGATAAAATTAATCTTGGGAATTTTGCTTCTACTGTGGCTGGTGTCGGGCTTTTACCAGATTCAGCCAAGCGATCAAGGTGTGGTTATGCGTTTCGGAAAATATGTTTATACCACGGACGCCGGTCTGCATTATCATCTGCCTTATCCGGTTGAAAAGGTGATTAAAGTCAATGTTACCAAAGAGCGTAGCATCAATTTAGGTGTAACCGAAACATCTAACGTGCCGGCGCAATACTATAACAATAATCAGTCCAGCGTGGCGCTCAACTCATTTACCGAAAGTCATATGTTAACCGGCGATGAAAACATCGTAGACATTAATTTGACGGTTGTCTGGCGCATTAAAGACGCTAAAGATTATCTGTTTAATGTCCGCAGTCCGGATGTGACGGTTCGGGTGGCGGCGCAATCTGTTTTGCGTGAGATTGTCGGCCAGTCGGAGATGCAGCCGATTATCACCGGTGATCGCGGTTTGGTTGAAGAACAAACTAAAACCGAATTGCAAAAAGTTTTGGATGATTTCGGCGCCGGTGTTGTTATTGTCCGTGTCAAGTTGCAAAAAGCCGATCCACCCAAACAGGTGGTTGATGCCTTTAACGAGGTTCAACGCGCCAAAGCTGATATGGAAAGGTTTAAAAACGAGGCAGAAGCTTATCGCAATGAGGTGATTCCCAAGGCCAAAGGCGAAGCGGTTAAACGTTTGCAGGAGGCCGAGGCTTATAAAGAAGCGGTTGTTAATAAAGCCCGCGGTGATGCCGAACGTTTTAGCTCAATTTATAATGCCTATAAACAAGGCAAAACCGTAACTTCCAAACGTATGTATCTGGAAGCTTTGGAAGATATTCTTTCCAAGTCCGAAACCGTGGTGATAGATCCCTCGGCCAAGGGTGCGAATGTTTTGCCGGTACTGCCGGTCACAAAGTAAAGGAGAGGCATAAATGAAAAACAATTTTAAATATCCTGTTTTAGCAGCTTGTGTGGTAGCTTTGCTGGTAGTGGTCAATGCCGTGTACATTGTTGACCAAACCGAGCAGGCGATTGTTTTGCAGTTCGGCGAACCTGTACGCGAGATCAAAGAGCCGGGGCTGAAGATAAAAATTCCATTCATTCAAAACGTTGTCTTTTATGATAAGCGTTTGCTGAATTTGGATCCCCCAGGACAAGAAATTGTGTTAAACGACAAGAAACGTCTGGATGTTGACAGTTTTACCCGTTACCAGATTATTGATCCGCTGAAGTTCTACCAGACCGTACGTACGGAGATGGTAGCCCGCAGCCGTTTGGAAGAAATTGTCAATTCATCGGTGCGCAATGTTTTAGGCCGTGTGACTTTGCCGGAGTTGTTATCTGAAAAACGCTCCGAAATTATGGCGGAGATGAGCTCGCTTGTCAAAGACGATGCGGCGCAAATCGGGGTCAATGTTGCCGAAGTACGGATTCGCCGCGCCGACCTGCCGGTAGAAGTTTTGCAAGCCATTAACGACCGCATGAAAGCCGAGCGTGAACGCGATGCCCGCGAGGCGCGTGCCGAAGGACGCCAAGCCGCCCAGCAGATTCGTTCCACGGCCGATAAAGAAAGTACGATTATTGTTGCCGAAGCGGAAAAACAAGCCCAGATTATTCGCGGACAAGGCGATAAAGAAGCAACCGAAATTTGGAACAAAGCAGCAGGCACCGATCCGCAGTTTTACGCATTTTATCGTTCTTTGGAAGCTTATCGTAAATCATTAGGCAAAGACAATAATTCGTTTATTCTCTCGCCCGAGTCGGAGTTTTTCAAATATTTTAACGGGACCAAAGGTTAATGTTGGGGTTAATGAAACATTTTGCGGTTGGAATTGTGGTTTTTGGGGTTGCTTTCCCGACAAAGGCGCAGGTTTCGTTTGCTCCGCTGGTGGAACGCTTAATACCGTCGGTCGTTAACATTTCAACCGAATTACAGGAAGAAAAAGATTCGCCTGATGTGATGAATAATTTGCTTTTTTCATCTCCGGACGGAAGGGCTGCTTTAGGTTCCGGCTTTATCATCAGTGAAGACGGATATATTGCTACCAACAAACACGTCATTGATCAAGCGGATAAAATTTCAGTTATTACCGCGGACGGAAAGGTCTATGAGGCTGAATTGGTCGGAACGGATGATAAAACAGATATTGCCGTTATAAAAATTGAGATTGATAAAAAATTGCAACCGGTTGAGTTTGGCAATTCCGATAAAATTCGCGTCGGGGATTGGATTTTGGCAATCGGCAATCCGTTTGGATTGGGCAGCAGCGTAACGGCGGGGATTATTTCTGCTAAATCGCGAGATATTGCCGATGGGCCGTATGATGATTATTTGCAAACCGACGCGTCCATCAATCAGGGCAATTCCGGCGGTCCGATGTTTGATACGGAAGGAAAATTAATCGGCATCAATACGGTCATTTTTTCGCAGACTGGAAACAGTAGCGGTGTTGGCTTTGCCTTACCGTCCGAACAAGCCGAATGGGTGATTGATCAACTCAAAAAGAACGGTAGGGTTGAGCGTCGCTGGCTGGGCTTGGAAATCAAGCCGGCGGAAATGGCTGATGGCCGAAAAGGTTTAAGCATCAGTGCTGTTAAAGATGCGGCATTGGCTATTGCCAACAAACTGCAGGCAGGCGATGTTATTTTAGCTTATGATGGAGAAAAAGCCGATTCGGCTAAAAATTTTGCTTTATATGTTTCAAAACTTGCGGCTGGTAAAACGGTAAATCTGGTTATTTGGCGAGGCGGCAGGGAATTTTCCGTTAAAGCAAAAACGGCGTTGATGCCGGCGGAAGTCCCGCAGCAGGAGACAATTGAGCCGCATTCGTTTCCTGAAGGGGAATACTATGAGGCTTTGGGTTTGACGTTAGACGGTTTGAAAGTTGTTAAGGTTGATGCGCAAAGCGAAGCGGCCGTCAAAGGTGTGAAGGCCGGAGATGTTATACAAAAGATCAACGGAATGCCAATATATTTAACCGAAGAACTTATACGTCAAATTAAAGAAGCGGATTTAAGCGGTGAGCCGTTGCGGTTTGATTTTGCCGGTGCGGGCGGCGATGCTTATTTTGTGGAACTTGCTGCCTCGGCAGATCAATAAGGTGTCCGGACGATGAGAATTGATTTTTACCATTTGCAAAAGCAAAATCTTGAAAACGTTCTTCCGCTGTTGTTGGAAAAGGCATATGCCTCCGGCAAAAAAATTAAAGTCAAAATCGGCAACGAACTTCGCGTAGAATTTTTAAATTCGTTATTATGGACATATAATGATGAGAGCTTTTTACCTCATGGTAGCAAAAAGGACGGTTCTGCCGAGATGCAGCCGATATGGTTGTCTACCGAAGATGATAATCCCAACAGGGCGCAGATGCTTTTTTTAACGGATGGGGCGCAACCTCCGGAAGATGTGGAATCTTTTGCGCGTGTTTTCAATATATTTGACGGCAATAATACCGAAGCGGTTGAAAGTGCGCGGGCGTTGTGGCGTCATTTTAAGACCCTCGGCGGCGAGTTGCATTATTGGCAGCAAGATATAACAGGCCGTTGGACAGAAAAATAACTGTGCCGATAAGTTGACAACAGGTAAAAAAGTCTTGCGTAAAGAAAAATAAAATTATAGCTTAACTTATTATATGACAAAGATAATTTTAGGAGACTTTTTATGGCAGAAAATAAAGACATATCCAGCGCTAAAAGAACTATTGAAAAAGAGATAGAAGCTTTAAGGTTTATGGAGGCTTCTTTAGATGAAAATTTGACCAAAGCTTTGGATATGATGCAGGATTGCAAAGGACGTATCGTCGTGACCGGAATGGGGAAATCCGGCCATGTCGGCCGCAAAATTTCGGCGACTTTGGCTTCAACCGGAACGCCGTCGTTTTTTGTACATCCGAGCGAGGCCAGCCACGGAGATTTAGGTATGTTATCTAAAGACGATGTGGTCATTGCTATTTCCAACAGCGGCGAAACCAAAGAGCTTTCGGATATTTTACTTTATTGCAAGCGTTTCAACATTCCGTTGATTGCCATTACCAAAAACCCGAAGAGTTCATTAGGACAAAATAGTGATTTGGTGTTGAAGTTGCCTGATGACGGCGAAGCCTGCCCGTTAGGTTTGGCGCCGACATCATCAACAACGGCAACCATGGTGATGGGTGATATTTTGGCCGTGGATATGATGGAACGCAAAGGTTTTTCTGAAACCGATTACAAACAGCGCCACCCCGGCGGAAAACTGGGAGCCATTTTGCGCAAAGTTTCTGACTTGATGCACAGCGGTGATGAAATGCCCATTGTGGATGAAGATACATCAATGCAGGATGCTTTACTGATAATGACCTCCAAGATGTTGGGTTGCGTCGGTGTTACCGGTAAAAACGGTGATTTGGTCGGTATCATTACCGATGGCGATTTGCGTCGCTGGATGTCGCCGGAATTAATGACCAAAAAAGTTTCAACGGTTATGACCAAAAATCCGAAGACCATTCATCCGGATGCTTTGGCGATTGAAGCTTTAAAAACAATGAACACCACGGGTCGTGGCATCACCAATCTGTTTGTGGTTGATGGCAAAAAACCGATTGGGCTGATACACATTCATGACTGCTTGCGCGCGGGGGTTGCTTAAATTTGGTTGATTACCGCAAAATTGATGCGTTTTTTAACGGTGAAACGGCGTTTGAAAAAAAAGAAGCATCAACATTATGTCGTCGGGCGCGGTTGTTGCGTTTGGCAAAGCTTTTGATGCCGTCGTTGGCTGCTGTTTTGATTGCGTTGTTGTTGCTTTTTCCGTCGTTGAAAGATAATGATGTTGTTCAAAGTTTGGATGTGACATTACCCAAAAAGGGCGAACTTGAAAAACTGCATATGGAAAAAACGGAATTTTCCATCACTGACAAAAACAATAAAATCAGCACTTTTTTTGCCGATTTGGTTGATGAAACCAAAGCCGGCTCAAAACTGTTAAAGATCATCAATCCGGCAGGGGTTTTATCGGTTGGTGAAAACAAATTCATCAATATAGATTCTGATATCGGCTACTATAACCAAGCCGCACAAATCATAGAATTAAAACAAAATGTGGTGGCGGTTTATGATGAGGGCACAACGGCAGAGACCGAATATGCCCGATATGATTTTAAAGCCAACTATGGCAACGGCAATCAACAAGTTTACGCCTATGGCGCATGGGGTAAACTTTGGGCGGAAGGTTTTAAGTATTATCAAGAAAAAGAACTGATTGTTTTGACCGGTAAATCAAAAGTCAAAAATGAAGATAACACGCTTTGGGCGGACAAAGAAATCCGCTATTATCGGACGGAAAACCGCTTGGAAGCGGAACAAAACGTCAAGGCGGTTAATCTTGAGAATACGATGTATGCTGATTTGATGAAAACTTTTTTTGTTGCCGGATCGCAAAAGGAAATTGAAAAAATAGAAGCCTACGGCAATGTTCGCATCATAGACGATGCTAATACAATATATGCCGATAAAATGATTGCTTTGATGCGGGCGGATAAGAAAAATACCATTGAAAAAATTGAAGCGTTTGATAACGTAAAGGTTGTTACCTCCGATGGTACAGCCAATGGTAATTACGGCCTATATTTTCCCGAAAAAAACGAGGTTGAACTGCGGCATAATGTCATCATCATACAAGACGGCAATGTTATTAAAGGTGATAAAGCCGTAACCAATTTAACCACATCGGTAAGTAAGGTTTTGGCAGATAAAACAAATAAGAAACGCGTCTCGGGCGTGATTACCGGCGCAACGGTCAAAGGTGAAAAACATGATGAAAAATAATTCAGAATCAATTTTAGAAATTTTTAACATCGGCAAAAAGTATAAAAATCGCGCGGTGTTAAAAAATGTTTCTCTACACGTTCGTCGTGGCGAGGCTGTCGGTTTGCTTGGTCCCAACGGTGCCGGCAAAACCACCTGTTTTTATTGTGTGATCGGTTTGATTACGCCGGACTATGGTGATGTGCATATTAACGGCGAAGACATTACCAATATGCCGATGTACCGCCGCGCTCGTATGGGGATCGGTTATTTGCCGCAGGAAGCTTCCATTTTCAGAAGTTTAAGCGTTGAAGATAACATTAAAGCGATTTTGGAAATTGTGGAAGAAGATGAAAGCAAGCGTGAAAACACGTTGGAAGAATTGTTAAACGAGTTTTCTATTGCCCATTTAAGAAAATCTCCGGCGATTGCCTTGTCCGGCGGCGAGCGTCGCCGTTTGGAAATTGCCCGTGCGCTGGCCAGCAATCCGGATTTTATTTTGCTTGACGAACCGTTGGCCGGTATTGACCCGATTGCGGTGGGCGAGATTCGTTCTTTGGTGTCGCAGCTTAAAAATCGCGGTTTAGGCGTGTTGATTACCGACCACAATGTCCGTGAAACGTTGGATATTATTGACCGTGCTTATATTTTGCATGGCGGATCGGTTTTAATGGAAGGAACACCTAAAGAAATTGTTGCCAGCAAAGAAGTCCGCAAAGTCTATTTAGGCGATAATTTTTCCATGTAAAATATGGAAAAGGAATTTTACTGCCACAAAATGTACAGTGTACATTGCTCTTCATCACAAATGTTACACAAGTTATCCAGATCATTTAAACTCAAATTGCGCAGACATTTATTACCGTTGCCGCAATAATTATCACCGTATAAATGTCCGTGCATGGTAAGGTCTTCTGAATCTGTATAATGTTTGTATGTTTCCACCAACCATAAGTTTTGAGCGTTTTCTTTAGCGACATTAGTGATGTTGCGGCAAGTTTCAAGACCATCCGGAGATGGATAAAAAGTATAACGGATGCCGCCAAAGTCATTTTGAAAGCTTCCGTTTTGTGCATTGTTATAATAGATGGTTATACTATTGTTGAAAATATCACGCATATCGGTATTGCTGATATAACGGATACCGTCGGGAATCAATCCCAGCTTTTTAAAAATAAGGTTGTAAGATGTTGTTGTCCCTTTATTGTGTGGTAAATGGTCTTTGTATTGTAAACCATAATTAATTAAAATATTTGCAGCTTCAGCTTGTTTGTTGAGCTTGTATTTCATCATGGCTTTGGAATAACCGGAAATGGCTCCAACACTCAAAACCCCGATAATTGCTAAAACCCCCAACATCTCCACCATACTTCTACCGGAAGAAATTGCGTATAACGGCACATCTAAAGCCCTTTTACGCGAAGTCGGAAAATTCACGTACGCCTTTTGTACGCTGGAATTTTTCTCCCCGCTAGAAAGCACTTTATCTGCACCATTCTCCGCAATTTCAGAATGTGCATGAGAGAAAAAGCTAAAAAAATCAAACAAATTCATCAAAAGAACTCCTAAAAACTGCAAAATAAACGTATTTGCTCGTCATTCTAAACCGTTTTTTTTTTTGCAATTTTAAAGAGTCTCGTGGGGATAAGTTTCTACTTATTATTTACTGTTATACCGCCGAAGGTGCTTCCCTTTCTATCGTCATGTCTCCGAGGGTGCTTTGCACCCGAGGATAAGGCATCCCTTCCGATACGTGCAACAGACGCCTTACCTTGAGCGCGTGACGGAAAGGGGACATTTTAACCAACAATAAAATCGCTTAATTATTTATGAAACAATCTGTTCTCTGGTTTTGCAGAATTTAATTTTCGGAAAATCTTCCGCGGCTTTGTTCAAGTGCCATGCATTGCGTGCCAGAAAAACCGTTGCGCCATCGTGGTCTTGGGCAATATTCATTTGGTTAGAGTCCATAAATTTTTGTAAAATGTTTTTATCGTCGCATTCAAGCCAACGGGCTGTGTAATATTGCGTTGGTTCAAAAATAACCGGAATATTAAATTCAGTACGGATTCGGTCGGCCATAACCTCAAATTGCAACGCACCTACGGCGCCGACCACCCATTCCGAGCCGATAATCGGCTTAAACACACTGGCGCCGCCTTCTTCAGCAATTTGCTGTAATGCCGCGCCCAAGTGTTTTGATTTTAACGGATCAACCGCCCGCACCGATTTGAGCAACTCCGGTGCAAAACTCGGGATTCCGGTAAAATGCAGTTTTTCGCCTTCGGTTAAAGTATCGCCGATGCGCAACTGTCCGTGGTTGGGAATGCCGATAATGTCACCGGCATAGGCGTCTTCGGCGAGTTCTCTTTCCTGAGCCAGAAACATGACCGGTGTCGGCACTTTAAGACTTTTGCCGGTGCGCACCTGATACAAGCTCATGCCGCGCTTGAAATGTCCGGAACAAATCCGCATAAAAGCGATGCGGTCGCGGTGCTTGGGGTCCATATTGGCCTGAATCTTAAAAATAAAACCGCTAACCTTGTTTTCATCGGCATTAACGGTGCGTTCCGCGGTCGGATGCGGCTGCGGAGCCGGTGCAAAACGGTGCAAACCTTCTAAAACTTCCTGCACGCCGAAATTATTGATGGCGCTGCCGAAAAACACAGGCGTCAACGCGCCGGCAAGATACAAGTCCACATCAAACTTCGGGCAAAGTTCCCTAACCATTTCAACGTCTTCGCGCAATTTGGCAACTGCGTGTACCGGCAAAAGCTCGTCAAGTTTTGGGTCATCAAGCCCTTGGCAGGTTTCAATTACGGTGTTGATTTGCGATTTGTCTCCGATTTTGTTTAATAAAATCAGCTGGTCATTGATGATGTCATAACAACCCAAAAAATCTTTGCCGGAGCCGATTGGCCAGCTTGCGGGCGTCACGTCAAGCGCCAGAGTCTTTTCAATATCGTCCAACAATACAAACGGATCCAACCCTTCGCGGTCAAGTTTGTTGATAAAAGTTAAAATCGGGATATTGCGCAAGCGGCATACTTCAAAAAGCTTTTTGGTTTGGCTTTCAATACCTTTGGCGGAATCCAAAACCATCACCGCGGAATCAACGGCGGTCAAAACCCGATAGGTGTCTTCGGAAAAATCTTCATGCCCCGGAGTATCCAAAAGGTTAAATGTCACATCTTGATATTCAAACGTCATCACCGATGAGGCGACCGAAATGCCGCGTTCCTGCTCAACTTTCATCCAGTCTGAATGTGCGCGCCGGTTTTCGCCTCGGGCTTTAACCGCACCGGCTTGCTGAATAGCGCCGCCGAACAACAAAAGTTTTTCGGTTAACGTTGTTTTACCGGCATCCGGATGTGAAATAATGGCAAAAGTCTTGCGTTTGCTTACGTTATTTTCTGGCATTTTACGACCTGTGAGTTTTAATTGTCTTATCTAATTGCGGCGTATCTTATAAAAATTTATTTAACAATACAATACTTTTATGATTTTTCTTGATTTAAATATTTTTTTGACTAGTATTTCATCAGCCAAAGTAGGATTAACACCGCGGACGTGGCGGAATTGGTAGACGCGCCAGACTTAGGATCTGGTGTCGCAAGATGTGTGGGTTCAAGTCCCTCCGTCCGCACCATTGTTTTCAATGGTTTTATTTTTTTTAGAAGAGAAAAGATAAATGAAAGTTACTGAAACAAAATCTAAAGGTTTAAACAAAGAATACAAAGTCGTAATTCCGGCGGCTGATTTTGAAAAAGAAGTTGATGCCAAAATTGAGCGCATCTCCAAAACAACCAAGCTTCCGGGTTTCCGTCCGGGTAAAGCGCCGAAAGCCATGCTCAAACAAAAATACCGTGCCTCGGTTTTGGGTGAGGTTTTGGATGAAATGCTCAAAAATTCCGCTGATGAAATTATCAAAGAAAACAAACTGCGTCCGGCTGTGATGCCTGAAATCAACTTAACCGTTTTCGGCGACGGCAAAGATGTTGAGTTTGATGTGGTGGTTGAAGTTTTGCCTGAAATTAAGTTGGGCGATTTTTCCAAAATCACATTGGAAAAGCTGATGGCTGAAGTTCCGGCTGAAGAAGTGGAAAAAGCCATTCGCTATGTGGCTGAAAGCCGCAAAGAAACCGTTAAGGTTGAAGAAGACCGGCCGACCAAAAAAGGCGACGTTGCTGTGATAGATTTTGTTGGTTCCGTCAACGGAGAAGAGTTCAAAGGCGGCAAAGGCAGCAACTATCCGTTAGAACTCGGTTCCGGTTCTTTTATTCCGGGGTTTGAAGATCAGCTCATCGGCAAAAAAGCCGGTGACAAAGTTGATGTTAAAGTCACTTTCCCTGAAAATTACCATGCCAAAGATTTGGCCGGCAAAGAAGCTGTTTTTGCAGTAGAAATTAAAGAAATCCGCGAACCTAAAGAAGTGGTGATTGATGATGAATTTGCCAAGTCTTTAGGCGAGAAAGACTTGGATTCTTTGCGTGCCAAGGTGGTGGAGCGCATTAAGGCTGATTATGAAGTCGCTTCCAAGATGAAGTTAAAACGCTCTTTATTAGATGTTTTGGATAAGGAATACAACTTTGAAGTTCCGTCAAAATTGATTGATGCTGAATATGATGGCATCGTCAAACAATATGAACAGGCTAAAAAATACAATCAGCTTGATGAATATGAAAAAAGCAAAGATGAAAAAGATTTGTTGGCTGAATACAAAGAGATTGCTTTGCGCCGTGTCAAACTTGGTTTGCTACTTTCGGAAATCGGTTTGGACGCCAAATTGACAATTCAGCCTGAAGATATCAATAAAGCGATTGCCACCGAAGCACAGAAATATCCGGGGCAGGAAAAAGCCGTGTTTGATTATTACTTAAAAAACAAAAATGCGGTGGAAGCTCTAAAAGCACCGGTTTTTGAAGAAAAAATCGTTGAACACGTTTTAAGCAAAGTGAAATTGCAAGAAAAAACCGTGACGGCCGAAGAACTTTATTCTTTTGAAGAAGATAAAAGACGGCAAAGAAAACGTCCAAAAAATCAACGGCCAAAGCGGCGGAATAATTAAAAAAAACACCCTGAAAAATCAGGGTGTTTTTTTAGACGTTTTTTAGACCTTGAAATAAGTCTGATGCAACCAGTTAAACTGATTGGTCAGCTCTTCTTGCCATTTCTGGATAGATCCACATTGCTGTTCGCCTTTGAAATCCCAACCGTATGTACGAATGGTTGCGGCATACAGAAGCGGAAGATTTCCGGCGATACGAATCATATCCATGGCTTCCGGTTCCAAAGCATAGTAGACAACCATCTGCCATGTGAGAGCATCATGTCCTCTGGCAATCAACTCACATTGCGCACTTCCGGTTAATTTGAACCGAAAGATGTAGCGGAAGAGGGTTTCAATCGGAGCTTTTTTTACAAAAAGCGGCAATAGCTCATCCGGCAACTTCCGATCAATAGCCTTTATGGCGTCTATATTGTCGGAATTAAGTATGCTGACAAGCTCTTCTTGACTTAATCTGGGTGTCAAAATACGTCCGGCCAGATACCAGTCTTTTCTACAAGCATAATCGGATTCTCTCGGAAAAGAAGTGGGCGACACATACAAAAGATGGTGCAACCATATCTTTACGTCATCAAGAGAAGTTGTATTCTCTTCTATAAGATGGCGTTTTTGGAGAATATCCAATGCCGGAGCGTTCCACCCCGGAGAGTGTACATATGTCTGAAGATTAATCATCTCCAGATCATTGCCGGAGGCAAGCTCAACTTGAGCCTTATCGCTGTTGAAACCATGACAACAAATGTGGTCAAAGATTTCAGAACGGTTGCCGCTTTTAAGCAACTTCAGCTCTTCCATCTCGTTTTTAATGTAAACGGGATGGGTCATTTCAATTTTAATTTTCATGTTAATGTTTTTAATAATTTCCAAAATATATTTTATTGTCTAAAACATATCACTTTGTCAAAGCGGGAGTCAAGATAAATTAATTGTTATTACGTTTGTTAATATCAATAAAATCAAACGTTATAACCAAAAAAAACGGTTAATATGCAGCTGTCGTCATCGGATTCGCAAGATTTGCAAAATTCGTCAATATCGGTTAGTTTTAAATCACGAATACAAATAGATATTCTGCCGCTACAATATTTATCACCAAAAATACGTTGGGAATAGTCATAATCGCCGCCGCTGATTTTGGTTACCGTAATTTGCCATAAATCAGCCGAATTTTCTTTGATAGCCGTCACGGCATTGCGACAACTTTCTACACTGTAGTTGGAATCTTCCATCTGAATTTGTAAAGAATACCAATAACTGGTACCACTGACATGAAAAGCAGTGCCTATTTTGTTGCCCAATGCATCATAAATTTGCGGATTGTTTTCAGAACCGCGTATCATTTCTTTAGGAAAAATACCAAGCTTAAGAAATGAAGAGTTAAGACCGTGAAAAGTATCTGACTTAAATTCGCCAGCGTAAATTAAAGCGTTATTTAGAATGGTGGATAATTGTTCGGCCTGCTTATTCATTTTATACTTCATCATCGCTTTGGAGTAGCCGCTGATAGCCCCGACCGAAAGCACCCCGATTATTGCCAGCACGCCGAGCATCTCCACCATGGAACGCCCGAAGAATGGCACATCTGCTTGCTTTTTTTCGCTGTGTGCATGAAAAGAAAAGCTAAAAAAATCAAACAAACTCATCAAAAGAAC